>NZ_ATHI01000010.1 GCF_000422245.1 Alkalidesulfovibrio alkalitolerans DSM 16529 | reverse complement strand
CGCGAGGGCTTGAATCTTTTCCGCGCCTTGCCTCTGGAGCTTTTCTTATGCGGCCCGAGAGACGAGGCTTGTGAACAGCCGCATGCGAAGAGGTTGCAGCACGCCTTTAGGCAGTGCGCAGGCGGGTTTGCAGCCTGCCCGCCTGGCGTTTTTGCCGTGCTGGATGGTTTTTGAACAGCTCGTTCAAGACTTGGTGAAGGGCACGTCGGCCCGCGCGCAGCGCAGCTCGGCCGCGACGAGGCCCGCGAGGCAGGCCAAGAGCGCGGCGAGCGCGCCGGTCGCCCCGGCCAGGCCGAGCAGGCCGCATGCGGCGCTCAATCCCACGTAGCGCAGGGCCACGGCGTCGTGGCCGAGGCCTGAGCGCATCAGCCGCTGATAGACGTGACTGTGGTGGGCATTGAGGACGTTTTCACGGCGCAGGGCGCGGCGCGCCAGGGTGTAGAGGGCGTCGCCGAAAAGCGGCAGGCCCACGGCCATCATGGGCCAGGAGAAGTCCGGCCCGGCGGCCGGAGCCAGGAAGGCCGCGCACAGGAAAAGTCCGAGCGCGGTGCTGCCCACGTCGCCCATGAAGATGCGCGCCGGATGCCAGTTGAAGAACAGGAAACCCGCCACCGCCCCGGCCAGGGCCCACCACAGCGGGGCCGCGAAGGCCGCGCCCGCGAAGAGCAGGATGACCACGGACACCCCGGCCACGAAGCCGTCCATGCCGTCCATGAAGTTGGTGAAGTTGATTACGGCCACGGCCGCGACCACGCACAGGACGAAGGCCGCCGCGTGCGGCATGATCTGCGTGAGCATCTGGGGCGCGCCGAGCCAGGCCACGAGCGCCGTGGCGCAGGCGAACTGCACCAGCGAGCGCGCGCGGCGCGACAAGCCGCGCTTGTCGTCCAGCCAGCCCGCGAAGGCCAACGGCGCGGCCGCGAGCAGCAGGGGCAGGGGGTCGGGACGGGCGGCCTCGGGCGCAAGGCCGCGCAGGACGAGCGCCACGGCCGCGAAAGACAAAAGGAAGCCAAGGCCGCCGCCGCGCGGCGTGGGCGCGGTGTGCGAGCTGCGGCCGCAAGGGATGTCGAGCAGGCAGCGCGAGGCGTAGCCGAGCACCAGCCGCGTGGCCGCAAGCCCGCACATCAGGGCCAGGACGAAGAGCCCGGCGGCCAGGGACCAGCTCATGAGCGGCCTCCGGCGGCAAAGGCCCGGCCCATGGCGCGTACGCTCTCGCCAAGGTCCGCGAGCGGGGTGTAGCCGAGTTCGGCCCGGATGCGCGCGTCGTCCACGCACAGGTCGCCCAAAAGGCGGCCGCAGGCCGCGCCCTTGCCCGCGAGCCTCGCCAGGAACGAGATCAGGCCCGGCGGCACGGGCAAGAGTCTGGCCGACCGCCCCATGCCCTCGCCCAGCAGGCGGCACAGTTCGGCCGTGGAGATGTCGCGGTCGTCGCGCACGAGATAGGCCTTGCCGGGCGCGGCCTCGTGCTCGGCGGCCAGGGCCAGGGCCAGGGCCAGGTTGGGCAGCGAGACGAGGCTTCGGCGGTTATTCGCCAGCCCAAGCGGCAGCGGCAGCCCGCGCGCCACGGCCGCAGCCAGCCGCGCCAGGTTGCCGCCAGCGCCCGGACCCACGACCAGGGTCGGCCGCACGGCCACGGCCTCGATCACGCCTTCGCGATCCATGGCGAAGAGCCCTTCCTCGGCCTCGCGCTTGCTCACGGCATACGGGTCTTCGGGTGCGGGCGGGTCGTCGTCGCGAAACGGGCGGCCCGGCGCGGTGCGCTCGCCCAGCACCTTGACCGTGGAGCAAAAGACCAGGCGGCGCACGCCTTGGGCCGCGGCCTCGCGCGCCAGGGCCAGGGTCAGGTCGCGGTTGGCGGCGCGGTGCGCGGCCAGGGGGTCGGAGGCGTCCTCGCGCATGCGGTGCACCCGCGCCGCGAGATGCACGACCACGGACACGCCGCGCAGCGCCTCGGCCAGCCCCTGGGGCATGGCCAGATCGCCCACGGCGCGCTCGCGCACGCCCTCGGGTAGATGCCCGGAAGTCCGCGCGTCCGCCGAGCGCGTCAGGGCCGTGACCTCGTGCCCGCGCGCCAAAAGCTCGGCGCACACGGCCCGGCCCACGAATCCGGCCGCGCCGGTCACGGCCATGTGAAGCTTCGCCCCTGCCGCGCTCATGCGGGCCACGCTCCACGCAACAGCCGCCGGTACACGTCGAAGGTCCGGGCCACCACGGCCTCCTTGGAGAAGATGTTCTCGGCTATTTCGCGGCTTTTGGCCCCGAAGGCGCGGCGAAGTTCGGGGTCGCGCGCCAGCCGTTCGAGGTTGTCGGCCAGTGAGACCGGATCGCGGATCTCGGCCAGGAGACCGTTTTCGCCGTGGCGGCAGATCTCGCGGCAGCCGGGCACGTCCGTGGAGACGAGCGGCCGTCCGGCCGCGGCCGACTCGATGAGCGAGAGCGGCAGCCCCTCGCGAAACGAGGGCAGGCAGGCGATGTGGCAGGATGCGAGAAGCTCGGGGATGTCCGCGCGGCGGCCAAGGACGCGCACGCCGTCCTTTCCGTCCCAGGCGGCCAGGGTCTCGGGGCTGATGGCGGCCGGGTTCTTGGGATCGGGCTCGCCCGCGAGCAGAAATTCCATCTCCAGGCCGCGCGCGGCCAAAATCCCGGCCGCCTCCACGAGCACGCCGATGCCCTTGTCCCAGAGCATGCGCGAATGGGTCAAAACCCGCACCGGGCCGTCCACGGGCTCGGGCGCGGGAGTGAAACGTCCGGTGTCAACGCCGGAGCCGGGCACAATGTCCACTTGCCCCGGATCGATCAGGCCGTGGGACAGGAAGTGGGTTTTGTCGTCGGGGTTTTGCACCAGCAGCCGCACATTGGGCCGCCCCTTGAGAAACAGGCGATACCACTTCTCGGCCACGAAGCGCAGCACGCGCCGCTTGCGGCCGCCGGGCAGAAAGACGAAGCCCATGCCCGCCACGGCCGCGACCAGGGAAGGATCGCCCGCCAGGCGTGCGGCCAGCGCGCCGTAAAGGATGGGCTTGATGGCCACGAGGTGGGCCAGATCGGGTCGCACCGCGCGCAGGAGACGCGCGATCGCCACGACGCACGAGGCCTCGCGCAGGGGATTCAGGCCCGCGCGATCGAAGGGCAGGTGATGGGCGATAAAGCCCTCGGCCTCGATGTGCTCGCGGCAGGCGTTCATGGCCGAGGCCACGTGCACCTCGGCTCCGGCCTCGCGGCAGGCGCGGGCAAGGTGCAGGCGGTGGGACCAGAAGTAATAGTCCTCGGCCACCACGAAGAGCAGGCGCGGGGGTGTCGTAACGGTTGCTTCAGTCATCGCGAGCGGGCTCTCGTGTCGTGGCAAGGGATGGTCCGCACGGCTGGCCGGACAAGGGTCCGGACGGCAATTCGCGCAGGCGGGCAAGGGTCGCGGGGGCCGCGTTCGGGGTCTTTTCCAAGCGCGATTGAAGATTCAGCAAATCGGAAAGCGTGTCAACATCGCGCCATTGCGGCAGGAGCGCAGGCTGTACGCCGAGCGCGGCCAGCCGTTCGACGGTCGCGGCCAGGGTGGTTTCGCTGCTCCAGGGAAGGCGGTCGAGCATGTCGGGCGTAAAGACGTGGGCTGAAACCCCGATGCACCAGAAGCCGCCGTCCTCGCAGGGGCCGAGCACGGCGGCATGCGTGCTCAAAAGGTCGAGCGCCTCACGGATGAGCGCGGGCGGCGCGTCTGGCACGTCGCTGCCCATGAGCAGGGCATGCGTCGCCCCGGCCGCGAAGGCCAGCCCCAGGGCATGGGTCATGCGCCGCCCGAGGTCGTCCTCGACCTGCGGCCAGAGCGGAATGTCCGGGCCGAGCCAGGTCGCGATTTCTGTCGCGGCCTCGGCCGGGGTGAAGGATACGGCCAGGGGAGCGCCTGTCTGCCGCGCGGCGGCCAGCGCGTCCTCGGCAAAGGCCTGGGCCAGCCGTGCGGCCTGATCCGGCCCAAGCGCGGCCGCGAGGCGCGTCTTGACCTCGCCTGGGCGCGGGGTCTTGAGCATGACGATTACGCGCTCGGCCGGATTCATGCGCCTCCCATGGGCCGGTAGAAGCGGGCCAGCCGCGCGGGCGGCGCGCCGAGCAGGTAGAGCGAGAGCAGCGTCCAGTTGCGCAAGGTGCAGGCCAGCGGCCCCAACCGCTCGAAGCGGCGGGCCGAAGTCACGACGTTTTCACGGGCCACGACCGGGCGCGCGCCGTTTCTGGCCAGGCGGCGCACGAACTCCACGTCCTCCATGAGCGGCAGGTCCGCGAAGCCGCCAAGATTTTCGAACAGGTCGCGGCGTAGGAAAAGCCCCTGGTCGCCGAATGGCAGTCCCAGGAATCGCGCGCGCAGCGTGGCCATCCGGGCGATGAACCGTATCGAGGCGCGCGGCGAGTCGATCTCAAGGCCGAAGGCCCCGGCTCGCGCGCCGTTGTCCAATAGCCGCGCGGCCGTGGCCAGGGCGGTTTCGGGCAGGCGTGTGTCCGCGTGCAGAAAGAGCAGGATTTCGCCCCTGGCCGCTGCCGCGCCCGCGTTCATCTGCCTGGCCCGGCCCTGCGGCGCGCGCAGGCCACGCACCCCGGCCAGCCGCGAGCGGGCGGCCGGGTCGAGGCGGTCGAGCGCGGACAGGGTCGAACCGCCGTCGCCGGGCTCGGCGTCCGCCACGACGACCTCGGCCACCATGTCCGCGCAAGCGGCAGCCAGGGCCACGGAGGAAACGGCCCGGCAGACGGTCGCGGCCTCGCCAAGCGCCGGAATGACGACGCTCAGGCGGGGGATGGGGTCTTTCGCTCGACTCGTCATGGTGACATAAGGGTCTGCGCGCGGCAAAAGACCGCGCCAGCGGAGGATACCATGCGCAAGGCGCTTCGGGAAATCAAGGACCAGGGTGAAATCGAGGCCCTTCTTCGGCGCGGGCAGGTCATACACCTGGCCCTGAACGCGGCCGAGGGGCCATACGTGGTTCCCATGAACTACGGCTACGAGGACGGCGTGATCTGGCTGCACTGCGCGCGCGAGGGCACGCGGCTCGACCTTTTGGCCCGCGACCCGCGCGCGGGTTTTTCCGTGCTCGTGGACTACGCCGTGGTTTCCGCGCAAAGCCCCTGCGAGGCCACGGCGCATTACGCCAGCGTCTGCGGTTGGGGCAAGCTTCGCGTGGTCGAGGACGAGGCGGAGAAGCGCAAGGGGCTTTCGGTCATCACCCGGCAGCTTCTGCCCGGCGTAGCGCCCGAGTTCCCGGATGCGGCGCTTGCCGCCACCTGCGTGCTGGCGCTCTCGCCCGACATGCTCACCGGCAAGCGCAACCCGGCGGCAGGCCGCTGAAAATGCGCCATCTGCGGCGTTGCAGCGAGAAGTTCAAACCCTCGCGTATTGGCAATACGCGTCGGCCTTGAACTTCCCTTGCGCCTTGCATCTGACGCATTTTGAGCGGCCTGCGAAGATGGAGTAGCGCCATCTGCGGCGTTGCCTCCCTTTACACGCGGCGGATTTTGGATCATGACCGCGCCTTTCCGGACAGCGCCGAACGGCGTGAAAAGAGATCGGGAGAGCCGAGAATGAACACGCTCAAGAGCTTCGCCAGCGACAACGTCAGCGGCGTGCATCCCCGCATCTTGCAGGCCATGGCCAAGGCCAACGACGGCCCGGCCAAGCCCTACGGCCAGGACGGCGCGACCGCGCGGGCGGACGAGCTGTTGCGCAGGCACTTCGGGCCGGACATCGACCCCTATTTCGTCTTCCTGGGCACGGCCGCCAACGTGCTCTCGCTTTCGAGCATGATCCGGCCGCACCAGGCCGTTTTGTGCGCCGACTGCGCCCACATCGCCGTGGACGAGTGCGGCGCGCCCGAGCGCTTCACCGGCGCCAAGCTTTTGACCGTGCCCTCGCGCGACGGCAAGGTCGCGCCCGGCGATTTCCGGCGTTTTCTGCGCGACATCGGCAACGAGCACCACTCCCAGCCCGCGGCCCTGTCCATCACCCAGTGCACGGAATACGGCTCCCTGTACTCGCCCGACGAGATACGGGCCCTAGCGGACTTCGCCCACGAACACCGCATGTTCCTGCACATGGACGGCGCGCGCCTAGCCAACGCCTGCGCCGCGCTCGACCTGCCGCTGGCCGCGCTGACCGCCGAGTGCGGCGTGGATGCGCTGTCCTTCGGGGGCACCAAGAACGGCCTGATGTTCGGCGAGGCCGTGATCTTTTTCGAGCCGCGTCTGGCGGCCCATTTCCGCTTCGAGCGCAAGCAGGCCATGCAGCTCTACTCCAAGATGCGTTTCATCGCGGCCCAGTTCTCGGCCCTGCTCGAAGACGACCTGTGGCTCGCGAACGCCCGCCACGCCAACCGCATGGCCGCGCTGCTCGGCGAACTGGTGCAGGACCTGCCCGGCCTTTCCATCACCCGGCCGGTGCAGACCAACCACGTCTTCGCCCGCCTGCCGCGTGCCGCGCTGACGCGGCTGGAGGCCGACTGGCACTTCTACGTCTGGCGCGACGAGGACCCGGCCAAGGACCCCGAGGTGCGCTGGATGACCGCCTTCGACACCCGCGAGGAGGACGTGCGCGCCTTTGCCGCGGCCGTGCGCTCCTCACTGGACATCTGACAAGACTGCTCGCGCGCGTTGCGACGCGGCCCGCGATGGCGTACAGGCAGGGCATGCGCATCGCGCTCATCCAGACCAATCCCGTGGTGGGGGACGTGCAGGGCAACGCGGCCCGCGTGGAGGCGGCCGTGCGCCGCGCCGCCGTGCTTTCCGCCGACCTGTGTCTGACCACGGAGATGGTCCTCACGGGCTATCCGCCCCGCGACCTGCTGCTCTACTCCGACTTCGCGCGCCGCGCGGCAGAGGGAGCGCGCGATCTGGCCGCGCGGCTGGCCGATTGCCCGCCCGTGCTTCTGGGCTGCATCGAGGAGAACGCCTCGGGCCGGGGCAAGCCGCTGTACAACGCGGCGCTTCTGCTCTCCAAGGGCCGCGTGGCCGCTTCGTATCGCAAATCGCTCCTGCCTTCGTATGACGTTTTCGACGAGACACGGTATTTCGAAGCGTATCCCGGACTGAACATCCTCGAACTTGGCGGACGGCGGTTGGCCGTGACCATCTGCGAGGACATCTGGAACGACGCGGGGTTCTTCGAGCATCCGCTCTACGAGCGCGACCCCGTGGCCGAGATCGGCCGCGCGGGCGTGGACGCGCTCTTGAACCTCTCGGCCTCGCCCTTCACCATGGGCAAGCATCAGGCGCGCGAGGCCATGCTCTCGGCCATCGCGCGAAATCTGGGCGTGCCCGTGCTCTACGCCAACCAGGTCGGCGGCAACGACGACCTGCTCTTCGACGGCCGCTCCTGCGCGGCCGCGCCCGACGGCCGCATCTTCGCGCGCGCCAGCGCCTTTGCCGAGGATCTGCTGCTCGTGGATCTGGCCGACCTTTCCGGGGAGGTGCGCGAGCCTGACCTTTCCGATCTGGAGGAGGTCTGGCAGGGTCTTGTGACCGGCCTTGGCGACTACGCGCGCAAGACCTGCTTCTCCTCGGCGGTGCTCGGGCTTTCCGGCGGCATCGACTCCGCGCTCACGGCCGTGATCGCGGCCCAGGCGCTCGGTCCGGACAACGTGCTCGGGGTCTGCATGCCCTCGCCCTATTCGAGCCGGGGCAGCGTGGACGATTCCCTCGAACTCGCGCGCAGGCTCGGCATCCGCACCTTGACCATGCCCATCGCGGACCTCATGCGCGCCTTCGACGCGGCCCTGGCCCCGGCCTTCGCGGGCCGCGCCCCGGACGTGACCGAGGAGAACATCCAGGCCCGCATCCGGGGCAATCTGCTCATGGCCCTGTCCAACAAGTTCGGCTCGCTGCTGCTCACCACGGGCAACAAGAGCGAACTGGCCGTGGGCTACTGCACCATCTACGGCGACATGTCGGGCGGACTGGCCGTGCTGGCCGATGTGCCCAAGACCATGGTCTACAGGCTTTCCGACCACGTGAACGAGCGTGTCGGCGGGCCCATCCCGCGCGAGATCATCGAGAAGCCGCCCTCGGCCGAGCTTCGGCCCGGGCAAAAGGATCAGGACAGCCTGCCGCCCTACGACGTGCTCGACGCCATCCTGGCCCTGCATGTGGAGTCGGGCCTGTCCGTGGACCAGATCGCGGCCAGGGGTTTCGACGCGGCCACCGTGGCCCGCGTGGCCCGGCTCGTGGCCTCGGCGGAATTCAAGCGCCGTCAGGCTCCGCCTGGGCTCAAGGTCACCCAACGGGCCTTCGGCACGGGCTGGCGGATGCCGCTGGCCTGTCGGCTGGGTTGAGGGCGAACGGGAGGGCGCGGGCATGACGGCGGGCGAAAAGACCATTGCCGAACTGGCCGAAGAGATCGGCATCGCCGAAAACACCGCCCGCCGCTACGTTCGTCTTTTCGATGAATTCTTCGCGGGCCGCCAGCGCGGGCGCACCATGCGCTATCCGGCCGAGGCCGCGGCCCTGTTGTCCTGCATTTCAGGCTTCTACCGCGAGGGGCTGACCACGCCCGAGATATTCGAGCGGCTGCACGCGGAATTGGCCATGCGCCTGCAAGCGCCCCTGCCCGGCCAGGACGGGGCGGACGCCAAAGAAATGGGCGCGCGGACGCTTCCGGCGGTTGCGGCCATAGACGCCCGGCTTGCCGCGCACGAGGCTGCCCTGGCCGACGTGAGCCTGATCCGCAACACCCTGGCCATCCTGTGGCGCGAATACCGGCGCTGGAGGGCCGTGCCCGGCTCCTTCGGCGAGTTGGCCGCGGCGCTCAAGTCGCTTAGGGCCGAGGTGCCCAGGGTGGGGGAGGAGGCGAAGGCCCAGGCCGAGGCCGCGCGGGAGCAGGATCGTCGTGCGTGGGCCAAGGAGGCGGCCGAGCTTCGCGCCGAGATCGCCCGTTTGCGCGCGGAGAAGGAGCGGCTGGCCGAGCAGATGGCTGAATTGCGCCAGACGCTCGGGCCTGGGGAGGAATTCAGGCGGCTGCCGCTGGTTTTTCGCTCCGAGAAGGGCGAATTTCTCGGCGTCAGTGCGGGCACGCACAAGCACTTCAGCCTGGCGGATTTTCTGGGGCTTCTCGAACGAGGGGACCGCTCCGTGGCCGTGCGCTGGGCCGACGGTCACAAGGATCGCTGGCTTTTGCACCTGGTGGAGGGACCTGGGCTGTGCGACGAGCGGCAGCACCATCTGGCCGTGCGCCGCACCAAAACGCCCAAGGGCAACCGGGTCGTGCTCATCGAGCGCCTGAGCTTTGCCGGACGCGACGTGCCGGTCTTTTTTCTCTACGAGTTGTTCAAGCAGATCGGCCGGGACTTCGTCGAAAAGCCCGGCCCTGGAAGGTAGGTGGGCGGGCGAGACCGGCGGTCCGGATCAGTGGTTGTTGTCCGAGGCGGGGAAGGAGCGCACGGTGTCGCGCAGGGTGTTCGCGTCTACGGGTTTGACCAGATAGGCACTCGGCCCGGTCTTCTCGGCCCTGGCCCTGGTGTCGGGGTCGGAATAGGCGGTCACGTAGACCACGGGCACGTCGAAGCGCATTTTGATCCTGGAGCAGGCCTCGATGCCGTCCATGCCGCCTTCGAGATTGATGTCCATGAGCAAAAGATCGGGCGCGGGCTGGGCGTCAAGCAACGCCAAGGCGTCCTCGCCGCTGTGCGCGACGAGCACCTGGACTCCCATGCCGTCGAGAATCTTCTTATAATACAAGGCGATGATCTTTTCGTCTTCGACCAGGAGAACCTTCATCTCCGCCCCTTCCCTTGAAACCGGAAAGCAATACTATGTGCTCCCGTTTCCAGCGGGTCAAGTAGGAAATGCCGACAGAAGCGGAAAACGCGGGAAGGGCGGTCAGGCCTCGGCAGGGCCTTCGTCGGTCTCGATGTCGGCCGTGAAGCGGCATTTGGGGTTGGGGCAGGCGATGTGCTCGCCGCGCGCCTTGGTGGTCTTGCGCACCAGGACGGGAGAGCCGCACTCGGGGCAAGGCTGCGCGATGGGCCAGTCCCACAGGGCGTAGTCGCACCTGGGATACTGGTCGCAGGAATAAAAGACCTTGCCGCGCCTGGAGCTTTTCTCGACCAGCTCGCCCGGGCAGCCCTCGCGCGGGCATTTCACGCCCGTGGAGAAGGGCCGCGAGTGCGTGCAGGCCGGATACCCGGTGCAGGCGATGAAGCGCGAGCCCGTGCGCGAGGTCTTGACCACGAGGTCCTTGCCGCACTCGGGGCAGGTTCCCACCACGCGCGGCGTCTCCTCGCTGCGCGCGCTGACCACGATGGCTCCGGAGGCGTCGCGGGTGAATTCCTTGACGTTGCGGCATTCGGGATAGCCCGAGCAGCCCAGGAATTCACCCTTCTTTCCGAAGCGGATGACCATTTCCTTGCCGCACAGCTCGCAGACGATGCCGGTCTCTTTGCCGCTGCCCTTGACTCCGGCCATCTCGGACTGGGCCTTGTCCAGGGTGGGATAGAAATCGCCGGTGAAGGACTTGAGCAGCCGCACCCAGTCTTCCTTGCCCTCGGCCACCTCGTCGAGCTGCTCCTCCATGCGCGCGGTGAAGCCAACGTCCATGAGGGTCGCGAAGTGGGCCGCGAGCATGTCCGAGACCGTGGAGCCGAGTTCGGAGGGGGCGAAGCGTTTCTCCTCCAGCCGCACGTAGTCGCGGTCAAGCAGGGTGGAGATGATCGCCGCGTAAGTGGAGGGCCGGCCGATGCCCTTGTCCTCCAGCTCCTTGACCAGCGAGGCTTCGGTGAAGCGCGGCGGCGGCTGGGTGAATTTCTGTTCCTTGAGCAGTTTTTGCAGTTTCAGGGCCGTGCCCTTGGTCAGCTTGGGCAGGCTTTCGGGCAGATCGGCGGCGTCGTCCTCGTCGCGGCCCAGAATCTTCAGGAAGCCGGGAAAAAGCAGGCGCTCGCCCTTGACCTTCCACAGGGTATCCTCGGCCGCAATGGTGACCTGGGTGTCCCAAAAGCGCGCCGGGGCGGTCTGGGAGGCCACGAAGCGCTGCCAGATGAGGCGGTAGAGCTTGAAGAGGTCGGCCGGGAGTACGGCCTTGAGCCGCTCCGGAGTGATGGTCACGTCCACGGGGCGGATGGCTTCGTGCGCGTCCTGCGCGCCCGCCTTGGTCTTGAAGGCCCTCGGCTTGGCCGGAAGGTACTCCTCGCCCAGGGTGGCGGCGATGTGCGCCCGTGCGGCCTCGCGCGCCTCGTCGGCGATGCGCACCGAATCGGTGCGCATGTAGGTGATGAGGGCCACGATGCCAAGGTCGCCGAGTTCCACGCCTTCGTAGAGCTTTTGGGCCGCGCCCATGGTCTTCTTGGCCGAGTAGCCCAGGCGGCGGTTGGCCTCTTGCTGGAGCGTGGAAGTGATGAAAGGCGGCGCGGGTTCGCGCTTGCGCTCCTTCTCCGTGACTTCGGCGACGGTGAATTCCGCCGACTCGATACGTCCGGCGAGGGCTTCGGCTTCTTCGGCGGAGCCGATCTGGGCGGGCTTGCCGCCAACCTTCCACAGGTCGACGGTGAACGCGGGCGGCTCGTCTGCAGCCAACTCGGCCTTGAAGGGCCAGTATTCCACAGGCACGAAGGCCTGGCGCTCGCGCTCGCGGTCCACGATCAGGCGAAGCGCCACGGATTGCACGCGGCCGGCCGAGATACCGCGCTTGACCTTCTTCCAGAGCAGGGGGGAAAGCTTGTAACCCACGAGCCGATCCAGAATGCGCCGGGCCTGCTGTGACTCGAAGAGGCGGACGTCCAGTTCGCGGGGATGGGACAGTGCTTCGCGCACGGCCTTGGCCGTGATTTCGTTGAACTGGATGCGGCTGATGGTCTTTTCGGCCGCGGTCTTTTTCTTGCCGCCCGCTTCGCGCAGGATCTCGGCCACATGCCAGGCGATGGCCTCCCCCTCGCGGTCGGGGTCGGGGGCGAGGTAGATGCGCTCGGCCTTGTCCGCGGCCTCGCGCAACTTGCTCACGACCTTCTGTTTGCCGGGGATGACCTGGTACTTCGGGGCGAAGTCGTTGGCCTCGTCCACGCCCAGGTCCTTGGAGGGCAGGTCGCGAACGTGGCCGACCGAGGCTTCGACAGCATAGTCCTTGCCGAGGAATTTCCTGATGGTGCGGACCTTGGCTGGGGACTCGACGATGATGAGGTTTTTGGCCATGTCGAGCGCAGCTATAGACATGCTTCGTGGTCATGGCAAGGGGCGCTTGCCGCTGCAATGTCCCGTAAACGAAGCGTGCGGCCGTACTTCGGCTTCGTTTTCAGGCCGCGTCGCGCCCCTTGTGAGGCCGCGCCACACCAGCTATGGTGCCTCCTGAGCGAAATTTTCGAAAAGGAGATACAGGGGCGGAAAAGCTTTGGACGCGAACGGTTGTCCATTTCTGTCCTGACGACACCATGCGGCATGTTTTCGGCACCGTGGCCCTGATGGGCCCCCCCAACGCAGGCAAGAGCACGCTCATGAACCGCGTGCTCGGCGAAAAGCTGGCCATCGTCACGCCAAAGCCCCAGACCACGCGTAACCGCATCAGCGGCATCTGGACCACGGATGAGGCCCAGGTGGTCTTCATGGATACTCCAGGTCTGCACCGCCTGCGCGGCCGCATGAACCGCTTCCTGCTGCAGACCGCATGGGACGCCCTGGCCCAGGCCGACGCCGTGGCCGTGGTTCTCGACGCCGCGCTGTACGCCAAAAAGCCTGGCCTTTTCGACAAGGAGACCGCGCCTTTGCGCGAGCCTCTGGCCTCGGAGGCGAGGCCGCTCTTCGTCCTGGCCAACAAGGTCGACCTCGTGTCCGACAAGCGGGTCTTGCTCGCTGTCCTGGCGCGCATCGGTGCTCTGTGGCCAAAAGCGGAGATATTTCCCGTCTCCGCGACCCGGGGCGAGGGGGTGGACGGCTTTTTGGCGCGTCTTACGGCCTGCCTGCCCGAGGGACCGGCCATGTTCCCCGAAGACCAACTCTCCACGGTGCCGCTTCGCTTTCTGGTGGCCGAAATCGTGCGCGAGAAGGTTTTTCTGGAACTTTCCCAGGAGCTTCCCTACCAGACGGCCGTGGAAATCGAACAGTGGTCGGAGGAGGGGCGGCTGTTGCGCGTGGGTGCGCTCATCTGGACCGCGCGCGACAACCACAAGGGCATCATCATCGGCAAGCGCGGCGAACGGTTGAAGCGCATCGGCCAGGCCGCCCGCCTGGAAATCGAGGAAATGACCGGCATGAAGGTGCACCTCGAACTGTGGGTCAAGGTGCGCGAGGGCTGGACCGAGGATCCCGGATTTTTGCGTGGTCTGGGATTCGGGGAGTGAGCTGCGGCCGTGAGCGCGGCCGTTTCCGGGGAGGGTTCGATGCAAGCGCGAGAGTCTGAGCCCGTGACGCGGCTTTTGGCCGTGCGCGAGGAAATCGCCCAGGCGGCACGCCGGGCCGGACGCGATCCTGGGGACGTCCGGTTGGTGGCCGTCTCCAAGACTCACGACGCCGAGGCGGTGCGCGAACTGGCCCAGGCCGGGCAGCGCGACTTCGGCGAGAGTTACATGCAGGAGGCTCTGGCCAAACAGGCGGCTCTGCGCGACGTAGAGGGGCTTCGCTGGCACTTCATCGGCGGTTTGCAGACCAACAAGGCCCGCTTCGTCGTCGGGGCCTTTCACCTGGTCCATTCGGTCGACTCTCTCAAGTTGGCCCAAGCCTTGCATAAACGGGCCGTGGCGGCCCAGACCGTCCAAAACGTGCTCGTCCAGGTCAATTTGGCGGGTGAGGCGCAAAAGCGCGGGACCGGGGTTTGCGCGGCCGAGGACCTGGCGCGGGAAGTGGTTGGCCTTGCGGGGCTCAGGCTCTCGGGGCTGATGGTCATGCCGCCCTTTGCCGACGATCCCGAAGCGTCGAGGCCGTTTTTCCGGGCCTTGCGGGAGCTGCGGGACAGTCTTTCGAAGGAGTTGGGGGTGCCACTGCCCGAACTCTCCATGGGGATGACGGGCGACTTCGTCCAGGCCGTGGAGGAAGGGGCCACGCTCGTGCGCGTGGGGACTCGGATTTTCGGGGAGCGCCCCGCCCCGGCATGATGACGCGAGGCGCGACGGCGCCCTCGCTACACGGAAGGAACCGTTAGAGGAGTTCGGTTGCTATGGATCTGGCGACCATCATAGGTTTGGTTCTCGCGTTCGGCTTGGTGCTCTCGGGCATCATGGTCGGTTCCTCGCTGCTCGTCTTCGCCGACGTGCCTTCGGCGCTTATCGTTCTCGGCGGAACCATCGGCTGCACCCTGGTCAACTATCCCCTCAATAAGGTGCTTTCCGTCATCGGCGTCATCAAGAAGACGGTGTTCACCAAGGCCGAAAGCCCCTCCGAAATCATCGGCCGGTTCATGGAATACGCCAACCGCGCCCGCCGCGAGGGCATTCTTTCCCTTGAGCCGCTGCTCAAGGAAATCGACGACGACTATCTGCGTAAGGGGCTGCAGCTCACCGTGGACGGCCTGGAGCCCGCGACCATCGAGAGTATCCTGGACACCGAGGTTTCCTATTTGGAGCAACGGCACGAGGCCGGAGCCGAGATCGTCGGCGTCATGGGGGCTTTCGCTCCGGCCATGGGCATGATCGGCACGGTCATCGGACTCGTGCAGATGCTGCAGACCATGTCCGATCCGAGCACCATCGGCCCGGCCATGGCCGTGGCCCTCATAACCACCTTCTACGGCGCCATACTTGCCAACCTCGTCTTCTTGCCCATGGCCGGAAAGCTCAAGGACCGCAGCCGCGACGAACTCCTGACGCGCGACCTCATCAAGGAAGGCATCCTGGCCATCTCCAAGGGCGAGAACCCGCGCATCATCGAAGAGAAACTGAACAGCTTCCTGCCGCCCAAGCAGCGTCAGGTGACGCCGTAAAGGGGCCGGGTGTCATGGCCAGGGAGAGAAAGGCGAAGGGGGGAGGCGGCGGTCTGCCGGCTTGGCTCATCACCTTCTCCGACATCATGACGCTGCTTTTGACTTTTTTCGTGTTGCTCAACTCCATGGCCGTGCTCGACGAGCGCCGCAAGCTTGTGGTGCTCGGGTCCATCATCGGCACCTTCGGTGAGGGAACGCGCAGCTTCGACGTGCTCAGCACCCGCGACACCCGGCGGAGCATCGAGCCCGGCCCAATGGAGGACATCGGTGACCTCGAACCCCTCAAGCCCATGCTCTGGGAGGACCTCTCCAAGGACCTGAGCTTCGCGGAAAACCGCTTCGTGCAGATATTCTCCATCAGCTCCGACGTCCTCTTCGCGCCGGGATCGGTCACGCTGACCCAGCAAGGGGCCGACATCCTTGCCCGCGTCGCTCCGGTGCTCATGGACGCCGGGTTTCCCATCCTCGTCGGCGGGCACACGTCCACCCTGCGCGAAGAGCTTGGCGAGAGGTTCTCCGTGCAGGAGGAGAGGCGCGTCCTCGATCCTTCATGGAACATTTCGCTTGGTCGCGCCATGGCCGTGTACCGGCACCTGATCGGGTTGGGACTGCCCCCGGACAAGCTGCTTCTGGAGGCTTTCGGCCGCTATCATCCGCGCCACGACAACGCCACGCCGCAAGGCAGGCGGCTCAATCGGCGCGTGGACATCGTGCTGGACAAGCGCAATCAGCTCGAACCCAGGATTGAGCGTGTGCTGCCCGCGGCCCGCAGGACCCGCGATGACTACGAGGTTGGCGGCTTCGTGTTCGAAGTCGGCAGGCCGACCGCGCCGAACGCCACGGAGAACCGCTAGATGGCACGCAGGAAGCGCGCGAAATCGGGCGGACCGGCCCAAATGTGGCTCGTGACCTTCGGCGATCTGGTCACGCTGCTTTTGACTTTTTTCGTGCTCTTGCTCAGTATGTCGTCGATGGATCACAGCTTTCTCACCCGGATCACCGTCTTCACAAAGGATTTTGGTTTTCTGACCGACCGGGGCGCGGGCAAGGTGCCATCGCGGGTTCGCATGGTCTACGAGCTCATCGAACGTCCCCAGGACATGCTCCTGCCCAAGGATCGCATCAAGGATCTTCTCTTCCCCGACGACGTTCTGCCCGATATGATCGATAAGAAGACGTTGCAGGAGAATCTCGAAATCCTTAGTCATCCCGAAGGCGTGGCCCTGGTGCTTTCCGATCGCCTGCTCTTCGAGACGGCCAGCGCCCGGCTCGGGCCAGGGGCCGATGCGATTTTGACCCAGATCGGCTTCCTGCTCATGCTGAACGAGGCTCCGGTGGTCGTTTCCGGACATTCGGACAACGTCGGAGGCGCATCGGACTTCAACTTCGCGCTTTCGGGCGATCGCGCCTTTGCGGTTCTCGGCTTTTTCCTGGCGAAGGAGTTCGATCCCATTCGTTTTTCGGTTGCGGGCTACGGCCCCAACCAGCCCATGTACGACAACGAGACCGAAGAGGGCCGCGCCCGGAACAGGCGGGTCGAAATTCTCCTCAAGACGCACCCGCGCTTGGGCAGCTATTCTTGAGGCACGGGAGACACGGACAATGGCCGAAGAAGAACAGCAAGAAGCCCCGAAGAAGAAAAAGGGCCTCATCAAATGGATTGTCCTCGCCCTGTTGATCCTGGGCTTGGCAGGCGGCGGCTATTTCGCCTACGTCACGTTTTTCGCCTCTCCTTCCGGCGAAAAGGCGGGTGAGGCGGCCGCGCCTGCGCCCGAGAGTGTCAAGGGCTACAAGGATTTGGTCACGCTGCCCACCTTCGTGGTCAACCTGGCCGATCCGCTGGGCCGCCGCTATCTGAAGCTGGGCATGGACGTCGAAGTCGTCGACCTGAAAACCGTTAACGAACTCAAGCAGAACGAGTCGCGCGTGCGTGACGCGGTGATCCTGCTGCTTTCGAGCAAAACCTACAACGATATCGGGACAACCGAGGGGCAGATCCTGCTCCGCAAAGAGATTGTGGAGCGTCTGAATCAGGTTCTGGGCGGTCCCAAGGTGCTGCGGGTCTATTTCACCGAGATGGTCGTGCAGTAGACAGGGCCTACGGCCCTCCCAATGACGCCGGGCGTGTTCCGGCAGAACGAACGAGGTGCGGACATGGTTTCCGACGACATCGATCAAGACAAGCTCGCCGAGGAATGGGCCAAGGCCCTGGCTGACGAGCCCGAGGACGAGTCCCCCGAGACCGGCGAGAGCGGTTCCGGCGACGAGGCCGGTCTGGCCGACGAATGGGCCGCCGCGCTGGCGGATCAGGAAGAGACTGGGCTGAAGAAGGAAAAGGAGCAGGATTACCTCTCCTCCAAAAGCCGCAAGGCCGAGTTCAAGGATTTGACGCAGGAGGCCAAGGCGCCCCGTCACGACGGCTCCAAGCGCGACCTGGACTTCATCCTGGACATTCCCTTGGAGGTCTCAGCCGAGCTTGGGCGGACCAAGCTGCTGATCAACGAGCTTTTGCAGCTGGGCCAAGGGTCGGTGGTTGAATTGAACAAGCTCGCGGGCGAGCCGCTGGAGATCTACGTCAACGGCAAGCTCGTGGCGCGCGGTGAGGCCGTGGTCATCAACGAGAAATTCGGCATCCGGCTGACTGACATCATCAGCCCCATCGAACGGGTGAAACAGCTTGGCTAACGCCACCGAAACCGTTGTCTCGTCCGCGCCGTTCGCCACCGGTGCGGGCCCGGGCCTGGGTGACCTGATGACCGTGGGCGGAGCGCTGCTCTTGCTATTGGGCGTTCTGTACGCGGGCTTTTGGTTGCTCAAGCGTTACGGCCCGCGCGCCGGGCTCGGCGCTTCGCGCGGGGGGCTGAAACTCGAAAGCCAGTTGATGCTCGGACCGCGCCGCGGCGTCGCGGTGGTCCGCTTCTTGAATAAGAGGCTGGTGCTTGGGGTCACCGACCACAGCATCAACCTTTTACACGAAGTGGACGACAACGATGACCGCGACGGACCGCAGTCCTTCCAGAAAGCCATGGACAAAGCCGACCAGGGCGGGCCTTAGTCTTCTCGCCGCCCTAGCGGCGTTGCTCTTCGCAGCACCCGTCCTGGCCCAGGACATCCCCACCCTGACCATGACCCTGGCCGGCGGCCAGGCCGAGCCGGGCAAGGTCTCGCTGCTGCTCGAGATATTGTTCCTGCTCACCGTGCTCTCGCTGGCCCCCGCCATCATGTTGACGGTGACTTCCTTCACGCGGCTCATCATCGTCTTCCATTTCATGCGCCAGGCCATGGGCACGCCGCAGATGCCGCCCAACCAGATCCTGGCCAGCCTGGCCATCTTCATCAGCTTTCTGATCATGATGCCCGTGGGCAAGCAGATCCACGAACAAGCCTTGCAACCCTACATGGACGAGACCATCGGCTTCACCGAGGCTCTCGATCGTGCCCAGGTTCCGCTGCGCGAGTTCCTCTTCAAGCACACGCGCGAAAAGGACCTCTCGATTTTCTACTCCATCAGCAAGATCGAGCGCCCGCAGAACAAGGACGAGGTGCCGACCATGCTCCTCGTGGCCGCCTTCGTCATCTCCGAGATCAAGACGGGCTTCACCATCGGCTTCATGATCTACGTTCCGTTCCTGATCCTGGACATGGTGGTGGCCAGTATTCTTCTGGCCATGGGCATGATGATGCTGCCGCCGGTGATGGTCTCGCTTCCCTTCAAAATCCTGCTCTTCATCATGGTTGACGGCTGGAACCTCCTGGTGGGGTCCGTGGTCAACAGTTTCGCCTGAGGAGGCTTCGCATGACCCCGGAATTCGTGATTGGTTTCGCCCGCCAGGCCATCGAGCTGGCTCTGACCATCGCCCTGCCCATGTTGGCCGTGGGCCTCAGCGTCGGCGTCCTCGTCAGCGTGCTTCAGGCCGCGACCCAGATTCAAGAGATGACGCTCTCCTTCGTGCCCAAAATCGTCGCGATGTTCATCGCGCTCCTCATCTCGTTCCCGTGGATCATGAACAAGATGACGGCTTACACGCGTGAGATATTTATGAATTTTCCAAATTACATCAGGTAGTTCGCACGAAATGAGATAGGCCGGGCCGATGAGCGGCTGAGGTTGCTCGTGAATTCAATTTCGCGGGCCGGTCAAAAGGCTCCGGATGCAAGGCGCAAGAAAAGTTCACGGCCGACGCGTAGTACAGCCCGCGAGGGTGTGAACTTTTTGCGGCAGCACAGCGGATGGGACTTCTTCAACGGCCTGAGCCGCGCGGTTGCAAGGCCGCGCGCGCAAAGTGCGAGATGAGGATGGCTCCGGCCTGAGCCACGTTCAGCGAATCGAACCCTCCCGTCATGGGGATCGTCAGGCGCGATCCGCAGCGCTTGGCCACGCCAGGACGCACTCCCTGGCCCTCGTTGCCCAAGACGAGCACGGCCGGCAGATCGAGCCGCGCCTCGTAGCAGCTTGTCGCGCCGGGGCCGGTCGAGGCGCAATGGATTTCCAGCCCGTGCATGGCCAATGCGTCGAGCGCCTGGGCGAGATTCGTCACGCGGGCCACGGGCAGGCGCGAAAGCGCCCCGGCCGAGGCCTTGAGCGCCCCTGGGCCGAGCCGCGCAGCGCCGTGTTTGGGCAGGATCAGGCCCGCGCCGCCCAGTGCTAGCAGGGTCCGCGCCAGCGCGCCCACGTTGTGGGGATCCTGGACCTGGTCCAGGGCGACGATGAGCGGCAGGGGAGCCTTTTCCATGGCTGTAGTCAGGTCGTCGAGAGTGACGTTCTCCATGGGCGCGAGCAAGGCCACCACGCCCTGGTGCGGCCCTTTGTAGAGCCGATCGAGTTCGGCCTTTTCCGCCAGCTTGAAGCGGACTCCGGACGCGCGGCAGGCGTCGAGGATGCGGTCCGTGGGGCCGCCCTTGTGGCCGCGCAGGACGAGCACGTTCAGCACCCGTCCGGGCGAGTCGCGCAGGGCTTCTTCCACGGGGTGCCGGCCCGCGAGGATGGTCGGTTGTTCGTCATGAAAGTGTGGCGTGTCCGTCATGCGAGCTGTTCTACAGCAAACAGGGCCGGGACGTATACTGGTCACGTCGTGCTTGCCTCGGTTCGCGATTTAGGCTAGCAGAGGGCAGCATTCGGCCCGCACGCCGTGCTGTCCTAGTGGTGCGCCGCAACTGCAACTGAAGATACTAAGCTTGTAACATACCGGGTTGAAATGATTTTTCCAGAGCACACACGTTCGTTCCGCAACTCCGCGAAGGTCTGCGTCAGGCGCGGTTCTCTGCGTATCCTGATGGTCATCGCGGCGCTGCTGTTCGTCACCGCGTGCGCCACCCATACCGTCGGTCCTGATGCCCCCCCCGCGCAGGTGGCGAAAGCCTCCAAGGCCAAGCCGACCCAAGCCGACGCGCGCGACGGCGTCGATTTCAGCGCCGAGGAGGCTGCGGAGGCTAGCGATGACGCGCTGACCCCCGAGCAGCAGAAGGTTCTTTCAGCCGACGACGGCATTACGTTGACTCTGAGTCAGCGCGAGAACCAGGATTTCGTCAACTTCTTCAAATTTTTCACCGCGACCGACGAGAACGGGAAGTCGCGTCGCGGGCGAGTTTCCTTCGAACGCTGGCTCGAACGGGCCAAGATTTATCTCCCCTATGTCCGTCAGGTCGTGCGCGAGCGGGGACTGCCCGACGACGTCATCTTCCTGCCCTTCGCCGAGTCCGGGTACAACCCTTGGGCCGTCTCGCGCGCCGGGGCCGTCGGCATGTGGCAGTTCATGCCCTTCACCGGGCGCAAGTACGGCCTGACCGTGGACTGGTGGATAGACCAGCGTCGCGATCCGTACATGGCCACCCATGCGGCCATGGACTATCTGAGCGTGCTCTACGGGATGTTCGGCGACTGGCATCTGGCCCTGGCCGCGTACAACGCCGGCGAGGGCCGCGTCGGGAGGGCCATCCGTAACAGCGGCAGCGACGATTTCTTCGAGATTTGCCGTCTGGGAAGCCATTTGCCGCGCGAGACGCGTCAGTATGTTCCCAAGATTATGGCTATCAACAAAATCATCCTCCACCTCGAAGAGCTCGGTTTTGAGCCCATCGATTGGAACCATGATCCCGACATAGCCAGTCTG
The DNA here is from genome assembly GCF_000422245.1 of Alkalidesulfovibrio alkalitolerans DSM 16529. Lineage (NCBI taxonomy): Bacteria > Pseudomonadati > Thermodesulfobacteriota > Desulfovibrionia > Desulfovibrionales > Desulfovibrionaceae > Alkalidesulfovibrio > Alkalidesulfovibrio alkalitolerans. The sequence goes on along the minus strand of NZ_ATHI01000010.1, from coordinate 27,020 downwards.
AACGTCCCCGGAGGCACCGATCTACTCGCCTTGTCCAAGGCCGTGGGACTCGACTGGTCCGAGTTCGAGGCGCTGAACCCGGCTTTTCGCCGCACTGTCAGCCCACCGGAAATGGAGACGCCCATCTATCTTCCCTCGGAGAAGGTGGCCCACGCCAACGCATATCTGGCCAAGCCCGAAGCGCGGCCGTTCGCGGGCTATGCGACCTATACCGTTCGCTCCGGCGACTCCTGGTGGGCGATCTCGCGTCGCCATCAGGTGCCCATCAACATCCTGAGGACGCTCAATCGCGGGCTGTCCAGCACGCTGCACCCAGGGCAGACAGTCATGATCCCCGCGCAAGGCGCGAATGCAAACATCGCCGCGGCTCCTTCCGGATCACGCGCCGCTCAGGCGGAATCAGCCGTGGCCAACGCAGAGTCCAGGACAGCCGCGACCCGGGCCTTGGCCGCCAAACGCTCCAACTACATCGTCAAATCCGGTGATTCCCTGTGGTCCATCTCCAAGCGCCATGGCGTGAGCCTGAACAGCCTGCTCGCAGCCAACGGCCTCTCCAATGGCAACAGGATCAAGGCCGGGCAGCGGTTGTACATCCCGGGCGCGGGCGAGGCCCAGACCCGTGAACAACAGGCGCGGGCCAAGGAAACGCTTTCCGAGATCACCTATCGTGTCCAGCAAGGCGACACTATCTGGGGCATCGCTCGCAAGTACAACGTCAATCCCTCCCATCTTCTCGCTTGGAACAGCCTGAACCGGAATTCCGTCCTGCGGCCCGGCCAGGAAATCCGAATCCGACTCCCGTAGTTCTCCGCGACGGGAGAGGTGCGCCCGGACCCTCTCGATTTCCATTCCTATCCATCTGAAATCATTAGTAATTTTTTCGCATATGCGATAAGGGTTGTTCTGTGTCTGATACGGTATTCATATTTAATAAATATTTGTATTCAAAATCAAAAATACAATGAGTAAAATTGAATATATTTTTGTAATACATACTGAATTTCCAATACGTCCTACTTGTAGTCTGGAATGTATGGCACTTGATTCGGACGCGGGCCGGCAGCCTGATCTTTCTGCATTTTTGTCGATATGAATCTAAAATGCTATGCATCACAGTATGTTGAAGAGACGAGGGGCGGGCGTGCGCATTGGCAGGTTCGAGCCAAAAGACCCGCGCACACTTATGCCGGGAAATGCGGGGAAACGGGTATTCCGGGGTGGCTTTTAGGTTCTCAGAAATCCCGCAAGGCTCGCAGACAGACGCTCCTGCCGAACTCTACGTCCATCTCGCGGCCGGTCCAAAGCCGGAACTGCTCGGCAGCTTGGCCGAGAAACATGGCCAACCCGTCAACGATGGTGCATCCGGCCGCCTGGGCCTGGCGCAGAAATAGCGTCTGCTGGGGATTGTAGACCAGATCGTAGGCGAGCATTCCGCTTTTGAACCACGACGCGTCATAGGGGCTGTTGCGTTCGAATTCGCCTTTCATGCCTAGAGGAGTCGCGTTGATCACGATATCCGCGTCCACTTCACCACGTACGTCCCACATCACGGCCGTGCAGCCGAACTCGTCGGCCAGACCTTGCGCGCGCGTGACGTCCCTGTTGCTCACGGCCACGTTCGCCACGTCCATGTCCTGAAGTCCGGCGATGGCCGCGCGTGCCACGCCTCCGGCACCGAGCACCAATGCGCTGCGGATGCTCCGTCCGAGTTCTCCGAGAGGGGCGCAAAATCCTATGATGTCGGTATTTTCCCCGTGGAGCCCTCCGTCGCGCCAATACAACGTGTTTACCGCCCCAATGCGCTGCGCTCGCAAGGATACCTCGTCGCACAGGCTTATAACCGGCTCCTTGTGCGGTATGGTCACGCTCAGGCCATGTACGGGCAACGCACGTACCGCCGCGACGACTTCTATCAATTTGTCCGGGGGCGTAGGCAGGGCAACGTAGGCGAACGGTAGCCCCATGTGCTGGAACATGGCGTTGTGCAGCGTCGGGCTCATGGTGTGGCCGAGGGGATGGCCGATGATTCCGCAGATTTTTTCAAAAACTAAAAAATTTTTTAACATACGTGCTTCCCCTGTTCTGTCAAATCAAACGATTAGTATTACAAGCTGAAGCTAAAATAATCGAAAGAAACTCGCGTGCTGAAGTCCATCTGTATGTCCATTGATGTCCGAATATCCCGTTTTGCCCGTATTGCGCCTTCGTATCGCCGTGATCCAAGGCCTGATCTTCCTCGACAGCATGCGTCAATTTGATATTTTCAGGCAAGCTTTTTATCGCCAGTAGGAATACTGTCTATTTTGCATACGATATACGCTCAGTTATGAAGCAACTAATTCACACCCTCTTATCCCCATGCGCTTGCTTCCGCTGAGACGGGACTTCTGTCCATCGCGTCATGGTCGACAGGTTGCAGCGGAGTGATTATGATTTCTTATTCTGGCAGGTTTTTATGTTTCGGCTACCAGTACTAATGTTCCAGACGGCATTTGATTGAAAGAAAAACTGACTGCATAAATATTCATTTTTCATTTTATTTTTGCCCATGAAATTGCCGTCAAATGTTTTAATTTAGATTTTCACTTGATTCATCCATAATTTTTACTAAATCAATTTTAGTTATTTATTTCAGAAAATTGTGATAGGAAGTAGGGTTCATTATTTTGTATCCTCTGTTCACTGTTGCCATCGAAAAGAATTGGTCCTTGCTTCCGGTTCCTCCGCCAATTTTGGAGTCTTGAAAAGCATAATTTTCAGTGTCGATTTTTTTCCAGATTTTGTTGGCAGTAGGGTTGAACCGTGCGCAGCTTCGGAGGGTTGGTCGATTTTCTTGTAATCTGTGAACCTGACGAATTTCAAATTGCTTTCGCCATCATGCGTTGCGCATAGGATGCTGCGCTGTTGTTATGCCCGGCCCGCCTCTCGCCGGGAATCACCCACGAGCCGCCCGTGGCGCAGTCCGATGTGAGCGCCATGCCGGCGCATCAGCGGCTTGAAATGATGTCAATTTTTTTGTATCCGTGCTCGAACATTCTGTCAAACAAAGGGTATGCGAATGGAAAGATGCGTGAAAACCGCCCGCATGGCGGAGGAGTTGGCCGGAACGAGCATGACCCGACTGGTCGCCGCACTCGAGGACTATGCTGCCCAGCGCAAAAGCGTGCTCTATCTGCGCGAGCACGGACAGAATGCCGCCGCCGAGAAGCTCCGCGCCAAGGTTGTTGCCGATCTCGGTCAGGCCGTTGCCGCCGTCATCGACGAAGGCTATGCCCGGCCACGCCGCACGCGCGGCAAAGTGGCCGAACAGGAGTAACGTTTTCTGTTATCGCCTTTCTCCTCTCTGCCGAGTATAGCGGGAGTCTGATCCCGGGGTTCTACGTACTTCTTCAGGCTGTTCATTCTGCCCAGCGCAGGATTCGGCCTCCATTGGAGGCATGCGAGAACATGACTTTCCGCCCAGCCTGATATCCTTCTGAAATCATGAAGATTCGCCATGCCGTGAAGGCCGCTCGCGTAAACCGTCTTCTGCCGCGTTTTTACACCAAAATGTAGGGTATGCCTTGCGCAGGCGGGCTCTCGCTGTTCTGGCCCTGTTTACAGGCCTATTCTGGCGCTGGCGGATTGATTCGCGGCCTGCCGCCCTGAAACGGTTTGGCGGCAGCAGCCGAGCGGAGGGTTTGGGCAAAAAAGACGGCGCGATCCGTACAGACCGCGCCGTTCCAACTTGGCATGGATGGAGTTTATCCGCGTCAAGCGGCGGCGCGCTCGGCGCCCGCCCTCAGCGCGGCTGCATTCTTGGGTATCAGGTGGCTGTAGTGGGCTGAAATCACGCTCGGCAGGCTTTCTTCCACCGAGTTGAGCGGGATGCAGCCCGTGGCCGCCACGTAAGCCCCGAGTGCGACCATGTTCACGAGCCTGGGGTTGCCCAGCTCGTTGGCGATGTCGTTGCAGGGCAGGGCGACGGTGCGCACACGGTCCTTCTCGATCAGCGCCGGGTCGATCAGCGAGGTGTTCACGACCTGCAATCCGCCGTCCTTGAGTCGGGGCTGGAACTTGTCCAGCGAGGGACGGTTGAGGATGATGGTGCTCACGGGCGAATGGATGATGGGCGAGCCGATGTCGTCGTCGGAGAGGACCACGGTGCAGTTGGCCGTGCCGCCGCGCATCTCCGGCCCGTAGACCGGGATGTAGGTCACGTTGAGCCCGGCGTGCATGCCTGCGTAGGCCAGCAGATTTCCGATGAGCAGCACGCCCTGCCCGCCGAATCCCGCGATGATGGCGTCCTGGTACATTACGCGCACTCCTCTTTGGGGGCGTCCTTGAACACGCCCAGGGGGAAGTAGGGGATCAGTTCGGCCGCGATGCGCTCGTTGGCTTGCACCGGGGTCATGCGCCAGTTGGTGGGGCAGGTGGCCAAAAACTCCACGAAGCCGAAGCCCTGGCCCGTGGCCTGGACCTCGAAGGCGCGGCGCAGAGCCTTCTTGGCCTGGCCCAGGTTCTTGACCGTGTTCACGGCCACGCGCGCGCAATACGCCACTCCGCCGAGTTGGGCGATGATCTCGGACATACGGATGGGCAAGCCCTGCGACTCGGGGCACCTGCCCGAGGGGCAGGTGGTGGTCTTTTGGCCCACCATGGTGGTGGGGGCCATCTGACCGCCGGTCATGCCGTAGACAGTGTTGTTGACGAAGACCACGGAGAGCCGTTCGCCCCGGTTGGCGGCGTGCACGATCTCGGCCAGGCCGATGGAGGCAAGATCGCCGTCGCCCTGGTAGGTGAAGACGAAATTGTCGGGCCGCGCGCGCTTGACGCCCGTGGCCACGGCCGGGGCGCGGCCGTGCGGCGCCTCCACGGCGTCCACGTCGAGGTAATTGTAGAGGAAGACCGAGCAGCCGATGGAACTGACGAGCAGTGTATCCTCGCGCAGCTTCATTTCGTCCAGCACCTCGCCCACCAGGCGGTGGATGGTGCCGTGCTGGCAGCCCGGACAGTAGTGTGTGGCCCGGTCGATGACGCTCTGGGGCACATCGAAGACGCATTTTTCAGTCATGATCCTATCCTCCCAGGCAGTCGCGGATGGGCTGCTCGAAGTCGTCGGGCATGGGCAGGTTGCCAGGCATCACGCCGAAGAAGGCGCTGTCGGCGTGGGGCAGCACGCTCAGACGCACGTCCTCCACCATCTGACCCAGGTTGTGTTCGATGGTCAAAAAGCGTTTGCCCTGCCTGGCGAGCTCGGCCAGGGCCTCGCTCGGGAAGGGAAAGAGAGTGATGGGCCGGAAGAGCCCCACCTTGAAACCGGCCGCGCGCAGGGTGCGCACAGCGCTTTTGGCAATGCGGCCGATGCTGCCGAAGGCCACGACCACGAGTTCGGCATCCTCGCACTGGAAGGACTCGAAGCGGATCTCGGCCTTCATGCGCTCGTATTTTTCCTTGAGCCGCAGGTTCTGGCCCGCAAGCGCGCCGTCTTCCAGGAACAGCGATTTGATGAGCCGCTTGGGCCGTCCCTTGGCGCCGCTCAGGCGCCAGGACGCGGCCTCGTCGGCCGATCGGGCCTCGGGCTTCCAAGCCGTCACGGGTTCCTTCATCTGGCCGAGGATGGCGTCGCCGAGGATCAGGACGGGGTTTTTGTAGGCGAATGCCAAGTCGAAGGCGGCGATGGTCAGATCGTAGGCCTCCTGGCAGGTGGCCGGGGCCAGCACCAGCGTCCGGTAGTCGCCGTGCCCGCCGCCCTTCACGGCCTGGAAGTAGTCGCCCTGCGAGGGGCCGATGTCGCCAAGGCCGGGACCGCCGCGGTTCATGTTCACGATCACGCCCGGGAGTTCGGAACCCGCCATGTAGGAGATGGCTTCCTGCTTGAGCGACATGCCCGGCGAAGACGATGAGGTCATGGCCCGTTTTCCGGCCGCGGCTGCGCCCAGCAGCATGTTCACCGCGCCGATCTCGCTCTCGGCCTGCACGAATTGCCCGCCTGCCTCGCAGATGGCCGTGGACATGAACTCGGGGATGTCGTTTTGCGGGGTGATGGGGTAGCCGAAGTAGCAGACGCACCCGGCGGCCAGCGCGCCGTGCGCGATGGCTTCGTTGCCCTTGATGAAGATGCGCTCTGCCATCACTTCTTCTCCTTGGCGGGCTTTTCGGTCTTGAAAACCGTGATGCAGTAGTCGGGGCAGACCTTTGCGCAGGAGGCGCAGCCCGTACACTCCTCCATGCGGCCTTCGGGCACTTCGGCGACCTTGTAGCCCATGGCGTTGAATCGCTCCGATTGCGCGATGATCTCCTTGGGGCAGACCACCGTGCACAGGAGACAGCCTTTGCAGCGTTCCTCGCGAATGACGATGCGCGACATAGTATGGACTCCAATAGGGCGGTATGGCCTTTCGGCCTAGAGGATGAGCATGGCGTCGCCGTAGGAGAAGAATCGGTATCCTTCCCGAACCGCCTGGTCATAGGCGGACAGTACGCGGGCTCGTCCGGCAAATCCCGATATCATGATTATCAGCGAAGATAAAGGGAGATGGAAATTCGTGAGCATGTGGTCCACGACCCTGAAGCGATAGCCTGGCGTGATGAATATGTCGGTGGACCCGGCAAAGGCCTGGATTTCTCCGCTCGCCTGGAAGGCGCCTTCAAGGGTTCTGGCCGAGGTGGTGCCCACGGCCAGGACCGGGCGGCCCTCCATCTTGGCGGTGCGGATCATCCCGGCTGTCTGTTCGGGTATCTCGATGTATTCCGCGTGCATGCGGTGCTCGCGCAGATCCTTGGCTCGTACCGGGCTGAAAGTGCCGTAGCCCACGTACAGGGTCACGAAGGCAAATTCGAAGCCTCGCTGGGCGAGCCGCTCCCTGATCACGGGGGTGAAGTGCAGTCCGGCCGTGGGCGCGGCCACGGAGCCGGTTTTTTGGGGGTCTGCGTAGATGGTCTGGTAGCGCGTCGCGTCCTCGACTCCGGGATCGCGCCGGATGTAGGGCGGCAGGGGGATCGCGCCGCACCGCTCCAGAACGACCGAGAGCTCGCCACGCCACGACAACTCTATCTCGTGGCGGCCGAATTCGCCCTTGGCCACGATCCGGGCCGCGAGATCCTCGCCGAAATGCACGGTCTCGCCGGGCCTGAGAGTCTTCGAGGCGCGCAGCAGGGCTTCGGCCCGTGCGGTTGTCCAATCGGACGCGCCGCCAGGACTTGGCCGGAGCAGAGGAGGGGGCGTTAGCAGGAGCATTTCGACCCGGCCGCCCGTCTCGCGCGCGCCCATGACGCGCGCAGGCGCCACGCGCGAGTCGTTGGCCACCAGCAGCGCGCCGTCTGGCAGGCGCTCGGCGAGGATGTCCGGCAGGTCGGCGAAACGCGCCGAGACAACCTTGTCCCGGCTGCGGTCGAGGATCATCAGCCGCGAGGCGTCGCGACGCTCGGCTGGGTGCTGGGCTATCTGCTCCTGCGGCAGTTCGAAGTCGTAACTTTCGAGGAGGAGATCGGCCTCGTCGGTCGTTGCGATGAGATCGGGTTTCATTGCGCTTTGTCGGAACCTAAGGTATCGACGGGCTTCAGTGGTTGCCCGACGAGCTGTTCGTGAAGGATTGTTCGTCGCGCACCCGCATAGCCCAACATGTGACGGACGACAAGGAGGACATCGGGCATGCAAGCGAAACGCGCGCTTCCCTTGGCGGCCCTGCTGGTGGCCGCTTTTCTGGTATTCCCTGGATGCACCCTCAAATCCACCACGCCCGGCACGGGCGGCCAGGGCGGCGATGGCGCGGGAGGAGAGGAGTATCAAGAGGTTCATTATTATTATGATTTCAACGACGTGCTCATCCATCGCGATCTGAAGTACGATTCCAAACGCTCCATGGTCATGGAGACCAGCGACTTCAAGATCGGTTTCCAGACTTTCAACGGGCGACTCGAACACCTCAGCCTGGTCAATTTCTTCATCGAGAACATGACCAAGGACGGCTGGAAGAACGTGTACGTCATGAAGGCCGAGACCTCGGACCTCATATTCGAAAAGCCACGCAAGCGCGCGGTCATCAAGGTTATCGACCAGAGCTTCACCAACACCCGCGTGGAGTTGCAGATCGTCGAGCTCAAAGTCCAGGCGGAAGAACGCCTGCGTTCCTCGCCGCAGGACAGCTCCCCGCCCTACGGCGGACAGCAACCCACGAACAGGACTCTGACCCAGTAGGTGCCCATGCGCGCGTTGCCTGTTTTCACCAATTTCGGGGGCAAGCGTGCGCACTTGCTGGCGCACGGCAGCGTCGCCATTTGCAAGACTCCGGAATTGTTGCGAATGCTGCTTGCATCCGGCATGAATGCCGGGGCGACGCTGACCCGTGCCGCGCAGCGTTTCGTGCGTCCGCTGCTCCTCGAATCGCTCGGCGCCACACCGGTCTACGGCGGCCTGTGGGCAGACGAGGGAGGCGAACCGCACGACGTGTTCGGCCATCTCGAACCGGCCCAGAACGCGGACGTCATGGCTGTGGTTCCTGCCACGGCCAATGCCCTGGCCAAGCTCGCCCACGGTCTGGCCGATGACATGGCCTCCACTCAGGCCCTTGCCTTCGGCGGCCCGCTCGTCATCGCCCCGGCCATGAACCAGCGCCTGTGGGAGGCCCCGGCCACCCGCGAGAACTGGGAGACGCTGAAACGGCGCGGGTGCATCTGCCTCGAACCCGGCTTGGGCTGCATGGCCTGCGGGGAGGAGGGACAGGGAAGGCTGCCCGACGTCGAGGAAATCCTTTATCACGTGCTGCGCGCGGCTGGCCCCGGCGATCTCGCGGGCAAGCGGGTGCTCGTGACGCTCGGGCCCACACGCGAGATGTGGGACGGCGTGCGTTTTCTTTCCAACTCCTCGTCCGGAGCCATGGGCGCGGCCTTGGCCGCGGCGGCATGGCTGCGCGGGGCCGAGGTTACGGCTGTTGTCGGCCCCTGCGAGGCGCGACTGCCGTCCGGGATCAGCGTCGTGCGTGTGGTTTCGGCGCGCGAAATGCACGAGGCCGCGCTCGCCCTGTGGCCTGGCGCGAACATCGCCTGCCTCACTGCTGCGGTCTCCGATTTCAGGCCGATCCCCTACGGCGCAGAGAAATTCAAGAAGAAGACTGCCCAGGGCGGTCAGCTTGGATTCGATCTGGAAGAGAACCCCGACATTCTGCTGAACATGGGGCAAAGCAAAAAGTCCGGACAGACCCTCATCGGGTTCGCTGCCGAAACCTCGTCGCTGGCCGAAAACGCCCGCGCGAAGCTTGTAGGCAAGAATTGCGACCTCCTCGTCGCCAATCTCGTGGGTGTGCCCGAGTCGGGGTTCGAAACCTCGACCAACCGCATCACTCTCCTCGACCGAGCGGGCAGGGAGGAATCCTGGCCAGTACTGCCTAAGCCAGAGGTTGCGTGGCGCATATGGGATCACGTTTCGCTGCTCTAGATCTGCCCGAATTCCTGCGCCCCTGGCGCGAACTCGGCGTGCGATTCCTCTACGGTTTTGCTCCGGTCGGTACGCCGGTCAGCGCGTCTGGTCATGTTCGGGAAAGGGCCGCTGGGACCGCGCCGCAGCAACGACGGGTCGATCACGAGGGCGCGGCGTCAACCGGGCGCACGGCCCGCACCGGCAATCTGGAAAGGGCTCGACAGCAACCGTCCGCAAGCCTTGCTTCCCGTCCTGTCAGACCAGCGCGAAACGCTTTCCCCCTGGCAGTTCACGAAGGTGAATTGTCCCCCCCGTGGGATACGTATCTGCAACGCGTCTGCAAATCTCCAAGAGTCGTCTTCACCTACTGGGAACTCCACGAGGACCTCGGAAATTCTCCCAGTGCCGCGCGCCGCGCCATATGGACTAGGCTGCTCAAGCACCTCGCCTGGCCATCGGGCACAGTGGCCTTTTGGCCCGTGTGCGAGTCGGTCCAGGACGCGGTTCGCGCAAGGCGTGACCTGTTCTGGCGTGGGGTGTCCGAGTTCGCCGCCGACACGGTGGTCGTGTTCGGACGCAAGGCGTTCATGGCGCTCTTTCCCGACAGGCCGTTCACCTTCCGCGCGTTCACTGTTGGCGGCCTGCGCGTCATAGCCCTCCCCGATCCAGACCTGCTTGTGGCCGAGGACAGGCAGGCCATGGGCCTTGTCGTGCGGAGCCTCGAACCGTTGCGCTTCGGCTGAACCCGCACGGCATCGCTTTGGCAATTTGCCTTGCCGAGTCCATGGCTCCTGCGATACAGGAAGATCATGGAGAAAAATCGCTCCCTTTCCTTCCCCTGCCGTACCCGTCTCCGCATTCTTGCGGCGTGGCCACTCGTCCTTCTCGCCCTGGGCTTCCTCCTTCTGCCCCTTTCTTTGTCCCGCGCCGCCCCGCAGACCAATGGAGAGAGTTTTCTGGTCCGCGAGGTGACCATCAAGGGGGGCATCAGCCCCGCCCAAAGCGATCTCCTTTCCGACGCGTTGCGCGCCGCCGTGGATGACGGGGCCGCGTTGCTCGTGGTGCGCCTTGATACTCCCGGTGGAACCGTGCAGGCCATGCGCGACATGGTCATGACCATCCTGAACGCGCCCTTGCCTGTGGCCGTGCATGTCGCCCCCGCAGGGGCCAGGGCGACCTCGGCCGGGGTCTTTCTCGTCGCGGCGTCGCACGTCGCGGTCATGCACCCGCAGTCCACCATCGGCGCGGCCACACCCGTGAAAATGGACGGCGAGGATGTCGATCAGACCATGGCGGCCAAGATCATGAACGACATCCTCAGTTTCGTGCGCAGTGTCGCCCAGTCACGAGGACGCAACGTAGATTGGTACGAACGCGCCGTGCGCGAGGCCGAGAGCATCACCGCGCAAGAAGCCGCGCTGCTCAAAGTGGTGGACTTTCTGGCTGAGGACACCTTGGATCTGCTCGAACAAACAGGTTCTCGGGGCATTCCCTTTGCCGGACAGACAATCAAGTTTTCGCCCTCTGACGCCCGCGTCGAGATTCATGAACCAGGTTTTCGGCATTCGGTCCTTTCCTGGCTATTGGACCCGCAAATCGCCTACCTCCTCCTGCTGGGCGGCATGGCAGGGCTCTTCTTCGAACTGACGTCGCCCGGAGCGGTGTTTCCCGGCGTTCTCGGCGGGCTGTGCCTGTTGCTCGGGCTTTACGCCATGTCGGTCCTGCCAACCAACGTGGCTGGCCTAGTGTTGCTGCTTTTCGGAGTCGTTTTGTTCCTGCTCGAAGTGCACGTCACGAGTTACGGCTTGTTGTCCGTCGCGGGCGTGGTGTCCCTTTTCGTTGGCTCCACGATCCTTTTTAGGGCAGGGGAGGGGGCCCAGGTGGACCAGATGACCGTCATCGTCACCGTGGCCGGAGTCTCAGCGCTGCTTGGCCTGGCCGTCTGGCTTACCGCCAAGGCGCATCACGAGAAGCCAGTCGGTGGGCTCGAAGGCATGGTCGGGGCGCGCGGCGTGGTCCAGCGCTGGAGCGGCAACCGCGGCTCCATCCTCGTTCATGGAGAGCTGTGGAGCGCCGTCTCCGCAGACAATCTGGAATATTCCGCAGGCGACGTCGTCCGGGTGATCCGGGCCGAGAGCCTGACCCTCGAGGTCATGCTCGAGGCGCACACGGATTCCGGCCACGGCCCGGTCAACTGAACTTCACGGAGGTGTGTATGATTTCCGTTCTTCCCATTGCGGCCATTGTCTTGTTCCTGCTCATGAGCGCCCTGCGCGTGCTCAACGAGTACGAACGAGGGGTCATCTTCCGCCTCGGTCGGGTCATCAAGGCCAAGGGGCCGGGACTGATTCTGCTCATCCCGGTGATCGACAAGATGACCCGTGTCTCGCTACGCATCGTGACGCTCGACGTTCCGCACCAGGACGTCATCACCCGTGACAACGTCAGCGTAAAGGTCAACGCGGTCGTGTATTTCCGCGTCGTTGATCCTGTGAAGTCGATCATAGAGGTCGAGGACTTCATCTTTGCCACGTCGCAACTCGCCCAAACCACGCTGCGCAGCGTCTGCGGAGGAGTGGAGCTCGATGATCTCCTCGCACATCGCGAGGAGGTCAACCAGCGCATCCAGGACATATTGGACAAGCACACCGATCCCTGGGGCATCAAGGTCACGACGGTCGAGGTGAAGTACATCGACCTCCCGCAGGAGATGCAGCGCGCCATGGCCAAGCAGGCCGAAGCCGAACGCGAACGGCGCGCCAAGGTCATCGCCGCCGAGGGCGAGTTTCAGGCCGCGGACAAGCTGACCCAGGCCGCCAAGATCATCGCCGAGTCCCCCCAGGCCCTGCAGCTTCGCTACCTGCAGACCTTGCGAGAGATGTCTTCCGAGAGCAAGGCAGCGACGGTCATACCCGTCCCTCTCGACCTCTTGCGCATGGCCATGAAGCCCTAGAGACTGGCGCAGCGCTTCGTTTTGGGCTATACTTTTTACGCGCGCGGGGACGGACACGAATCGTCCGTTCGCCCCGCGCGCGAAATCGTTTTCCAGGATCGCCACATGAAAGTACTTGTCACCGGAGCCGCCGGCTTCATTGGTTATCATCTCTCAGCGCGTCTGTTGGCTGACGGCTTCGAGGTCGTCGGGCTCGACGCCCTGACCGACTACTACGACGTCAATCTCAAAAAGGCCCGCTTGGCCCGCCTTCAGGCGAACAAGGCCTTCACGTTCGTCAATGTGGATTTGAACGACGAGTCGGGGGTGGCGACGCTGTTCAAGGCCCATTCATTCGATTACGTGGTCAACCTGGCCGCCCAAGCGGGCGTACGCTACAGCCTCATCAATCCCAAATCGTACATCAACGCCAACATCAACGGCTTTGGGCATATTCTCGAAGGCTGTCGGCACACGGGCGTCAAGCATCTGGTCTTCGCTTCCTCAAGCTCGGTCTACGGCCTGAACACCAAGATGCCCTTCAGCGTTCACGACAACGTGGACCATCCCATCAGTTTGTACGCCGCCTCGAAGAAGGCGAACGAACTCATGGCGCATTCCTACAGCTATCTTTTTAAGCTCCCTTGCACCGGGCTTCGTTTTTTCACGGTCTACGGACCTTGGGGTCGCCCGGACATGGCACTTTTTCTTTTCACCAAGGGAATTCTCGAAGGAACTCCCATCAACGTTTTCAATCATGGAAAAATGAAACGCGACTTCACGTATATTGATGACATCATCGAGGGCGTTGTTCGGGTTATGCTCAAAGCCCCGACGCCGAATGACGAATGGTCGAGCCTTTCGCCTGATCCTTCCTCCAGCCCGGCACCTTATAAAATCTACAACATCGGCAACAACAACTGCGTCGAGCTTGAGCGCTACATAGAAGTCCTGGAAGAGCAATTGGGAGCGAAGGCGATCAAAAACTACATGGACATGCAGCCCGGCGATGTTCCTGCTACTTATGCCGACGTTGACGACTTGATCCGCGATGTCGGCTTTAAGCCCAGCACGACAATTGAAACCGGTATTGCCAACTTCGTTGCCTGGTATCGCGAATACTACAACTGTTGACTTGAACGATCCGCATCAATGTTTTTTCAAAAGCCCGGCCATGCCGGGCTTTTTTATTTTTTATTTCATTTTTTGCAGCTTTTCCTCTTTTCATGGAACGCCGATAGGGCTAGAGATTTGTCCATCGAGTACTTGCCTCGGCCCCAGCCGCATGTTTCACGTGAAACATGAACGCGTATGCGCCCTTAGGGGCGAAAAGGGCGCAAGCCCAAGGAGTACGGTGGACTGATCCATGGCACGACAGATAGTCATCGCGAACCAGAAGGGTGGAGTGGGCAAGACCACGACGGCCGTCAATCTTGCGGCCTGTCTCGCGGTCATGGAGAAGCGGGTGCTGCTGGTCGATTGCGATCCACAGGCCAACGCATCAAGCGGTCTTGGAACTTACGCCGAGGACGGCAACCTCAACCTCTACTCGGTGCTGTTCCAGCCGGAGAAAGGGACTCAGGCCATCGTGCCCACGGCGCTTCCCTTTCTGTCCATCATCCCGTCCTCACAGGATCTCGTCGGCGCGGAGTTGGAGTTGGCCGACAAGCTCGGCCGCGAGTTTTACCTGCGCGACCTCATGGAGTCGGTTTCCAGGGACTTCGACTTCATCATCCTGGACTGCCCGCCGTCGCTCGGGCTGCTCACGGTCAACGCCCTGTGCGCGGCCACGGAGCTGCTCATTCCCTTGCAGTGCGAGTACTACGCCATGGAGGGAATCGCCCAGCTCCTGAAGACCTTCACGCTCGTGCGGCGCAGACTGAACCCGACGCTCGCGCTTCTCGGCGTCGTCCTGACGATGTATGACAAGCGCAATCGTCTTTCGGGACAGGTCAAGAACGAGGTGCGCCGCACCCTCCCGAATTTCCTCTTCGACACCGTGGTGCCACGCAACGTCCGGCTCTCCGAGGCGCCGAGCTTTGGCAAGCCGGTGATCTCCTACGACATAAAGTCCGTGGGGGCGACCGCCTATCTGCAATTGGCGCAAGAGGTCGTGCGCCGCAAGGCTGGGACCGTTTAAGCGCCGGGCAATGAAAAAGCCCGCAGGGCGGCGGGCTTATGGAACAGGTGTTCTGGTGGGGTCGGATAGGGCCGGAGGCGATCCGACCAGGATCAGGTGAAGTACTGGCGCTTGTCACCGTAGACCGCATTGAGCTTGGGATCTTTCTGTTCGCAATAGGGCTTGGTTTCGACGGTTACGCGATCCTTGAAATGGCGGTGGATGATCCTCGTCTTGCAGTGGCTGCAGGTCAGGGTCACCATCCCAGCCAGGGTTGCGGTCGCGAGGCGAAACTTTCGGGGCTCGTCGGCGCGCCAGTCGGTGGTCGCTGCGCCGCAAGTCTCGCAGCGAGCCTCGGCGGAATAGGGATATTTGAAGTCCCAGAAGCTCAGCAGGGTCTCAAGATCGGCCATGGGCTCGGGCAGCTCGGGTTCCGTCTCGGTTTCGCCGAGAATTTTCAGGGCGTGTGGCTCCAAGGCTGTCCACATCTCAGGGCTGACCAGAACGCCCTTGAGCGCGCCGCTGGCGTCGTACAGGGCAAGATAGGGATTTTCGATGTTCACGGTGTGCTCCTTGATCGGTGTAATGACGTCGTGGCTGCTGTGTTGCCACGGCTCGTGCTGGAACATAGGGCACATTCGCCAAGAGTCAAGAAATCGCCGCCAGGCGTGAAGGAGAGAGAACATGCCGGAACCGTCGCGTGGACTTGGCAGGGGGCTTGACGCGCTGCTCGGTGGAGCAGCCCAGGAGGTCGGAACGACCGATGTGAGGCGGCTGCCCATCACGTCCATCTTCCCCAACCCGCAACAGCCGCGCCGCACCTTCGACCCCGAAGGACTGAAGGATCTGGCGCGTTCGATCAAGACGCAAGGGGTCTTGCAGCCCATTCTCGTACGACGCATGCCGGGCGGCAAGCACGACGAATACGAACTCGTGGCTGGCGAGCGCCGTTGGCGCGCGTCGCAAATGGCGGGCCTGACCGAGATCCCGGCCATGATACGGAATCTGGACGATGAAGAGAGTCTGGCCATCGCCCTCATCGAGAACCTGCAGCGCGAGGATCTGAATCCTATTGAGGAGGCGAGGGGCTTGCGCGAGCTTCAGGAGCGCCTTTCCCTCTCCCAGGAGGAGTTGGCCAATCGCGTGGGCAAGAGTAGGCCTGCCGTGGCCAACGCCCTGCGCCTTTTAAGTCTCCCGGAGAGCATTCAGGAAGACATCCTCAAGGGCGGGCTTAGCGCGGGCCACGCGCGGGCGATCCTGGCCATCGCCGACCAGGAGGCGCAGCTTGCGCTCATGGAGCGCATCGCCCATTTCGGTCTTTCCGTTCGCCAAGCCGAGGCCCAGGCCGCGTTCTGGAAGAAGAACAGCGAGCTGCCCCAGGAGGGCGCGGTGGTGCGCATCGGCGCAGGCAAGCGCAAAGGGGCGGGCAGGGAGAAGAGTCCGTCGCTCGATGACCTCGCGGCCGAACTGACCGGCAGGTTCGGCGTGAAAGTGACCTGCACGGGCAAGGAAGAGCGCGGACGCATCAGCTTCTACTTCGGCAGCCGCGAGGAGCGGGACGGCCTGCTCAGGCGCTTCTCGGACTAGCCGGGAAGACGGACGGCCAAACGCAGGAAGGGAGGCGTCCATGGAAGACAACGCAGCGGGCAAGTGGCGGGCGGTCGAGGAGGGCGACGTCCTGCGCATCTCGGGCGAGATCGACTCCACCGTGCATGAGGATGTGCGTGCCGCGCTCCGTGCGCATGTGGACAAAAGCGCGGGCGAGTTGGTCCTAGACCTCGGTGCCCTGGAATACATGGACAGTTCGGGCCTGGCCGCACTCCTGGAGATTCGCAAGGCCCTGCATGCTTCGGGCCGCGGCATGCGCATCACTGCAGTCACGCCGCTCGTGGCCAAAATATTCCAGATCACACAGGTCGGCCGGTTCTTCGGCCTGGAAGAGGGCGGAAACTGATGTTTTCCGCCATCGCCATCGTGGCCGAGGAGCGCATCCGGGTGGCGCGTGAGCGTGGCGAGTTCGACGACCTGCCCGGCGCTGGCAGACCGCTCGATCTCGACGACTACTTTCGCGTTCCAGAGGATCTGCGCATGGCCTACACGCTGTTGCGCAATTCGGGTCACCTGGCCGAGGACGCCTCGCCCCGCGACATCGAATCCACGCGCGATCTGCTCGCCACGTGTCACGACGAGCGCGCCGCGCACGGCAGGCTGCAAAAGCTCGACGTCCTGATCATGCGTATGAACAAGGCGCGCAAGCGCCCTGCCAAACTGCTGGTCGATGGATACGAACTGAAAGTGGCCGAGCGCGTCCAGGCCCAGGCCAGTGCACTCAAGGATTAGTCTTTTCGCAGCGTGACGCCGAAGAAGAATTCCCCGAAAGGTCCGTCCGGCGGTGTGACGTAGGCGATCTCCTCGCGCACGTCCGGCCGCTGCCGCAGCAGGGCGTGGACCACGTCCTGGTTTTCTTTCCTGTTCAGGGTGCAGGTCAGATAGACCACGCGGCCGCCGGAATCCACGAGATCGAGGGCGGATTCGAGGATGTGGCGTTGCAGCCGCGCGAGTCCGGCGCATTCGGCGGGTGTGCGTTTCCATTTACTGTCCGGCCGCCGGGAGAGCACGCCAAGGCCCGAGCAGGGCGCGTCAAGAAGGATGGTCCCGCGCCAGCCGCGCAAGGGAGGCTCTTCGGCCTGGCAGAGCAAGGCGGGTATGCGGGGCAGCCCCAGCCGCCGACATTCGCCGGGCAGGGCGGCTATGCGGCGCAGACTGACGTCCGAGGCGAGTAGCGGGGCGCGCCCCTGTTCGGCCAAAAGCAGGGTTTTGCCGCCGCGTCCGGCGCAGGCGTCCCAGATCGCCGAGTCGCCGCCGCTTTCCCACTCCAGGCAATCGAGGCCGTGCATGGCTGCCTGCGCGGCAGCGCTTTGGCGCGAGAGCCTACCCTGCGCCAGATGCGTCTCGATCTCGCGCAGCGGCAGGCTGCCCGGTGCGAATGCCAGGCAAAAATCGTCGCGCAGCAAGAGGCCGGGCCGGGCCGCGAGTTCGTCGCAAAGCGCGGCATGGCCCTCGCGACGCGCGTTGACGCGGAGGCCGAGCGGCGCGGGCGCGGCCTGGGCCTTCAGGTAGTCGAGCGCGCCTTCCTCGCCGTACTGCGTGAGCCACAGGCTGACGATCCACTCCGGACAGGACCAGAAGCGGGCCAGGAAGGCGGCGTGCGAGGCCGCGTCCTGGCGGTAGAAGGCGGGGTCGTGGGCCTGCGCGCCAAGGCGCGCGACGTTGCGCAGGACCGCGTTGGTCAGGCCGCCAAGGCCGTTGCCGAAGACGGAGCGCGCGAAGGTCACAGCCCAGTCAACGGCCGCGTAGTCGGGCACGCGGTCGCAGAAATGCAGTTCATAGGCGGCCACGCGCAGGGCGTCGCGGAGCCTTGCGGGGATCTTGCCAGGAGCCTTCAGAAAGGCGTCGCACATGGCGTCGAGACGCGCCAGCAGACGCAGCGAGCCGTAGCACAGTTCGGCCGCAAGGGCCGCGTCGCGCTGGTCCAGGGAGAGGCCGCGCACGGTCTCGTCAAGCGCGGGCTGCAGATCCTGACCTTCGCGCAGGCAGGCCCGCAGCACGTGCAATGCGGCCGCGCGAGCAGGGGGGATGCGCGGGGCGGCCATGTCAGTTCGACGCGCGCACGGGCGCGTCGCCGTCCGGGGAGGCAGGGGATTCGTGCACCGGAATCGTCGGAATCGAAAGGGCTTTGGCGTCCGCAGCCGCGATGTCGGCGGGATCGAGGAAGCGGCGTATGGCCTCGTCAAGGTGCTTGAGCGAGACCAGGGTGTCCAGGCAGGGGCCGTGCGGGCGCTCGTTGAGCACGCCGTAGACCGGCAGGGGGTAGGTGTCCTGGATGCCCTCGGCGAGGTCGCGTTCGCAGGCCACGGCCAGGATCAGCTTGGGCCGCTTCTGGACCACGATGCGTCGCGCGATGGTGCCGCCCGTGGCGATGGCCAGTTCGATGCCGTAGTGGTCGGAGATGGCGAGCAGGCCGTCAATTGGGCAGCGGCCGCAGCGCTTGCAGTTGCGGATGTCGTAGGTCAGGCGGCGCGCGCAGTCGCTACGCTGCAGGCAGTGCGGCATAAGCAGGAGGATGCGCGAGGCCGGGTAGGTGCTGGCTTCGCCCGCCACGAGCTCGTTGTTGACCTTGATGAACGAGGAGCGGACCTGCTGCTTGGAAAAGCCGAGGAATTTGCCGAGCAGGGTCATGAGCGGCAGAAAGAGCTTGACCGTGAGGCCGCGCATGCGCCGGAAAAAGGGCAGGGTGCGGCCGGTCATGATGTTCACCACCAGGCCGACCGTGGCCCAGACGACGAGGAGCATGGCCGCGAGCACGAGCGCGCCGAAGACCCAGGCGGCGGCGGGGTGGATGGCCTCGAAGCCGACCGTCGGCACCAGCCAGACAAGAGCCAGGAGCAGGCAGACGATGGTGCTCGTGCCCGCGATAAGGCCGATGAAAAGGCGCTTGCGCACCGGGCCCTCGATGGCGTCGTTCAGGTCGGCGTTGACGGAGTTACGTGTCATGTCGTTGGTCCCGTGCCGAGTATGGCACAATTCGACCGGGATTGAAAAGTCTGGAAGCGCTTCGGCAGGGTTGTCCCGGTCGGGCATGGACGGGGCAGGGCGGGCGTCATCCTATTCGTCGAGGACGCAGGCCTTGGCCGCACCCTCGGGACAGTTCTCCAGGTAGCCGCAGGCAAAGGCGCGACCGTCCATGCTCTTTTTACCCTGGGGCGTGATCGCGTCGATGAGGTACACGCGGTCGGCAGTGGCTATCGCCAGGGCGCAGTCTTCGATTCCGATAACGTCTCCGGGCGCGGCCCAGGAAGGTTTCTCGGGCCCGATGCGGCCGGGCGCGAGGGCGATGCGCAAGGGGTGCTCGCGGCCGGGCAGGGCGAGGTGGAAGTATGCTCCGGGCCAGGGGGTCATGGCGCGAATGCGGCGATGCACGGCCAGGGCGGGCTCGCTCCAGTCGATGCGGCCCTCCTCTCTGCGCAGTTTGGGCGCATAGGTGGCCAAGTCGTGGTTCTGGGGAATGGCCACAAGCTTTCCGGCCAGAAGCCTATCCATGACCTCGCAGAGCATCTCGCCACCCATTTCGGCCAACTCGTCGTGCAGGGTCTGGGCGGTATCGTCGATGCCGATGGCCAGCGCGCGCTGCAGCAGCATGTCGCCCGTGTCCAGGCCTTCGGCCATGCGCATGATGGTGATGCCCGTGGCCGGGTCGCCGTTCAGGATGGAGCGCTGGATGGGGGCAGCGCCCCGCCACTTGGGCAGAAGCGAGGCGTGCACGTTGAACGCTCCGTATTTCGGAATGTCCAGCACGCTGCAGGGCAGAATGAGGCCGTAGGCGGCGACGAGGAGGAGGTCGGGAGCGAGCGCTGCCAAGTCGGCCACGGTCTCGGAGCGTTTGAAATTCTCGGGCTGGAGCACGGGCAGACCGTGTTCGAGGGCGAGCGTCTTGACGGGAGAAGGGCGGCAGACCTGACCCCGGCCGCAGGGGCGGTCAGGCTGGGTGTACACGGCCGCGACCGTACCGCGCGGCCAGGCGAGCACCGTACGCAGCACACTTGCCGCGAAGTCGGGCGTACCCATGAAGACGAGTTTCAGGCTTTTTTGCCCTGTCGCTGCCATTTCTTCACCTTGGCGTCGTAGAGGGTGCGCTTGAGGCGCGATATCCGGTCGATGAAGAGCACGCCGTCGAGGTGGTCGATCTCGTGTTGCAGGCACACGGAGAGCACGCCATCGGCCGCAATTTCCACTGGATTGCCATCGAGGTCCAGGCCCTTGACCGTGCAGGTCGCGGATCGGCAGACCTCGGATCGCATGGCCGTGACCGAGAGGCAGCCTTCGTCCGACGTGATTTCCCCTTCGGAGCAGACGATCTCGGGATTGACGATGACGCGCGGCTCGGCGCGCACCTCGGGGCCGGTCACGTCCACCACGATGAGGCGCACGGATTCGCCCACCTGCGGCGCGGCCAAGCCGATCCCCTCGCTCTCGTACATGGTTTCCAGCATGTCCTCGGCTAGGGCGCGCACCTCGGGCGTGATCGCCTCGATGGGCCGCGCCTTTTCCTTGAGCACGGGATCGGGATATTTCTTGATCTCTCGCTTCATGCCGTCCTTACGAGGGCTTTGGGTCCGTGGGACGCTCGCGCAGCTTGACGTGCAGGTCGCGAAGCTGCCGCGAGGAGACCTCGGAGGGCGAATCCGTCATCAGGCACGATCCCTTCTGCGTCTTGGGGAAAGCGATGACGTCGCGGATCGAGGCCGAGCCGGTCATGAGCATGATAAGCCTGTCCAGGCCGAAGGCAATCCCCCCGTGCGGTGGCGCGCCGAATTGCAGCGCGTCGAGCAGGAAGCCGAACTGGGACTTGGCGGTCGCGTCGTCGATGCCGAGCGCCGCGAGCATCTTGAGCTGCGCTTCCATGTTGTGGATGCGTATGGAGCCGCCGCCGACCTCGTAGCCGTTGATGACCATGTCGTAGGCGCGCGAGAGGACCTTGCCCGGCTCGCTGTCGAGCAGATCCTCGTGGCCGGGCTGCACGGCCGTGAAGGGGTGGTGCTTGGCGGCCCAGCGCTTCTCGTCCGCGTCCCACTCCAGGAGCGGGAAATCCGTGACCCAAAGCGGCGCGAAAGTGTTCTCGGGAATGAGTCCCATGCGCTCGCCCATGCGGTTGCGCAGGTTGCCCAGCGCGGTGTTGACCATCTCGGCCGGACCCGCCTGGAAGAAGAGGATGTCGCCGGGCTTCACGTCCATGCGCTCGCCCAGGGCGGCCTTCTCGGCCTCGGAGAAGAACTTGACGATGGGCGACTGCCACTCGCCTTCCTTGACCTTGATCCAGGCCAGCCCTTGCGCGCCGTAGATCTTCACGAACTCGGTCAGCTCGTCGATCTCCTTGCGCGTCAGGGCTTCGCCGCCCTCGATCTTCATGCACTTCACGAGCTCGGACTTGGCGAAGACCTTGAATCCGGAATCCGCGAAGATGTCAGAGCATTCGACTAGCTTGAGGCCGAAGCGCACGTCGGGCTTGTCCAGGCCGTAGTCGCGGATCGCCTCGGCATAGGTCATGCGCGGGAAGGGGTCGGGAAGGGCCGCGCCCAGAACCTCGGCGAAGAGCGTGCGGATCATGCCCTCGGCCATGTCCATGACCAGGGCCTCGTCCGCGAAGCTCATCTCGATGTCGATCTGGGTGAACTCGGGCTGGCGGTCGGCGCGCAAATCCTCGTCCCGGAAGCATTTGACGATCTGGTAGTAGCGGTCCAGGCCCGAGACCATGAGGAGCTGCTTGAAGAGTTGCGGCGACTGGGGCAGGGCGTAGAATTGCCCAGCGTTCAGGCGGCTGGGCACCAGGAAGTCGCGCGCGCCTTCGGGCGTGGATTTGGTCAGGATGGGCGTCTCGATCTCCAGGAAGCGCAGGCCGTCGAGGTAGCGGCGCACGCTCTGCGCGGCCTTGTGCCGCAGCACGAAGTTGCGGGCCAGCTTGGGCCGCCGCAGGTCGAGATAGCGGTACTTCAGGCGCATCTGCTCGCCCGCCTCGATGCGGTCCTCGATCTCGAAGGGCGGCGTCTGGGCCACGTTCAGGAGCTTGAGCGCCGTGATCTCGACCTCGATCTCACCGGTGCGCAGGTTGGGGTTGGCCATGCCTGCGGGCCGTGGCCGCACCGTGCCCTTGCAGGCAAGCACGTATTCCGAGCGCAGGGCGTGCGCGCGCGCGTGGGCCTTCTCGTCCACGGCCGGGTCGAAGACGAGCTGCGTCAGGCCGTCGCGGTCGCGCAGGTCGATGAATATCAGCCCGCCGTGGTCGCGGCGGTATTGCACGAATCCCATCAGGCAGACTTCCTGCCCGATGTTGGCGGCCGTCAGTTCGTTGTTGCCGTGTGTGCGGCGCCAGCCGCCCAGGTCGTCGATAGTGCGCGCGTGTTCCATTCTGTCTTCGGCTCCGTTGCCGTGGCGAGGGGGTACCGTTTCCGGATGTCACGTCCCCTCTCCCGGAAAACCCCGCCCCTGCATCCAAGACATTTGGCTGCAAAGGGAAGGGCGGGTTGGTGAATTACGGCAGGATCGCGTTCTCCACGCTGTCCTGCGAAACCGTGGTCTGCTCGCCCGTGGCCAGATTCTTGACCACGACCGTGCCGCTCGAAATCTCATCGCCGCCAAGGATCAGGCACAAGCGAGCGCCGACGCGGTTGGCTGCGCGAAGCTGGCTCTTCATGCTGCCCGCCTCGAAGGCCGTCTGGCCCGAGAGGCCGCGCGCGCGAAGCCGTCGGGCCATGAGCAGGGCCGCCGAGAGCCCGGACGGGTCGAGCACCGCGATGTGGAAGTCGGGCGCGGGCGCAGGCTGTTCGGGCAAGAGCAGGGCCAGGCGCTCCATGCCGCAGGCAAAGCCCACGCCGGGCACGTCCGGACCGCCAAGTGTCTTCACAAGCCCGTCGTAGCGGCCGCCGCCCGCCACCGAGGACTGCGAGCCGATGTCGCCGGAGACGACCTCGAAGGTCGTGCCCTGGTAGTAGTCCAGGCCGCGCACCAGCCGGGGGTTGACCGTGAAGGCCAGACCCGAGGCCGAGAGCGCCTCGCGCACCACGTCGAAATTCTCGCGGCAGGTGGGGCAGCAGTGGTCCTGCACGCTCGGCGCGCCTTGCGTGGCCTCGCGGCAGCCGGGCACCTTGCAGTCCAGCACGCGCAGGGGGTTGGTGGCCATGCGGCGGCGGCAGTCCTCGCACAGGGTGTCGGCCGAGAGCGACTCGAAATAGTTCGTCAGAAAGCCCCGGTAGGAGGGGCGGCACTCGGGGCAGCCCAGGGTGTTGATCTCGAAGGAGAGCCTAGTCAGGCCCACGGCCGAGAGATAGTCGTGCAGCATGAGCAGCACTTCGGCGTCCGTATAGGGCGAGGCCGAGCCGAAGCATTCCACGTTGATCTGGTGGAACTGGCGCATGCGGCCCTTTTGCGGCCGTTCGTAGCGGAACATGGGGCCGAAGGTGAAGTATTTGTGGACCCCGCCGGGCTGGTATGTCCCGGACTCGACGAAGGCGCGCACGACCCCGGCCGTGGCCTCGGGCCGAAGCGTCAGGGAGCGGCCCTTGCGGTCGGCGAAGGTGTACATCTCCTTGCCCACCACGTCGGTGTCCTGGCCGATGCCCTTGGCGAACAACTCGGTGAACTCGACCACGGGCGTGCGCAGCTCACCGTAGCCGTAGCGCGAGAAGACCGCGCGGGCGGTGTTTTCGAGGAACGTGTATTTGCCGGCCTCGGCCGTGAAGAGGTCTGCGAAGCCTTTTATTTTCTGGATTTTGGACATGTGCGCTCCCGGGTGCTGAACCGCCTGTCCTTAGGCGATTTGCAGGGGCTTGTCAAAAACGGCGGAATCGCGTTCCCGGCCCGGCCCGCGGGCCCTTGCGCGGGCTCTTGCGAGATGGTCGAGAAACCGCGCAGGCAAGGCGCCCACTGGACGGCCTGCTACATGGTCTGCACGCCGACGCGGATCATGTGCACCGCGAAGGCCACCAGGAGCAGGGCGATGAGCTTGGAGACCGCGCGGATGCCGCGCTTGCCCAGCACCCGGACCACGGCGCGCACGTGGCGCATGCACAGGTAGGTCAGCCACATGTTCAGGACGATGGCCGCGATGGTCGGTCCGAGCCCGGCCGTGTCCTTCAGCACCAGCACGGCCGAGAGCGAGGCCGGACCCGCGATCAGGGGCAGGCCCAGCGGCACCACGCCGAAGTCCTCGTGCAGCGGCACGGCCTTGCGCTCCTGGTCGAGCAGGGCGCGGGTGCTGACGATGAGCAGGATGAGTCCGCCCGCGACCTGGAAATCCGAGATGGTGATGCCGATGGCCTTGAAGATGAAGGCCCCAAGCGCCATGAAGCCGAGCGTGACCACGAGCGCCGTGATGGCGGCCTGACGCGCGATGCGCGCTCGCAGGCTGTTGTCGATTCCCTCGGTGAGGCCGATGAACAGCCCGGCCATGCCGATGGGGTCGATGGCCACGAAGAGGGGGATGAAGGCGAGCAGAAAATTGGCGAACCACGATTCCATGAAGGCTCCGGATGGATTGATCTTTGCCCGGAACGGCAGGGGCGCACGGTTTCGTGCTCCGGGTCGGTGCGGCGCGCCGGGTGACTTGGCAAATAGGCCCTTTTGGGGCAGATTGCAAAGGCCCATGCGACGCTTTGCCCTCTTTGCCCTCTTGTGCGCCCTTGGCGCCGCCCCGCTGCTGCTCACGGCCTGCACGAGCCGCACGGTGTCCGACGCCGTGACCATCGCCAGGAGCCCGTCTTCGACCACCGTGAGCCAGGTGCTCGGCCGTCGCGCCGTGGACTACGCCGCCAACCCCCAGGTGCTCGAACGTGACCTCAAGGCCTTTGCCACAGCTCTGCAGAAGCTCTTCGAAAGGCTCGAAGACAGAGCCGAGGAACGCTGGGGCAAGGGCGAGGCCGAGCTGCCCGGTCCAAAGAAGTACGTAAAATATCTGGACAACTATCAGAGCCGTTGCATCGTCGATTTCGAGGCGGGCACCGTGGTGGTGGAGACCGTGGATCAGGACAGGCCCATGGAGGCGCTACGCGAGGCCGTGGTCGTGACTTTGCTCACCCCGCGCGACCCAAGGGCCGTGGACCTCTTCACCGACAGCAGCGTGCAGCTTGGGGCCGAGCCGTACCTTTACGGCCTGGTCAAGGACCACGAGGGCGAGGACATCCGCTGGGAATGGCGGGCCGGGCGCTTCGCGGACTGGCTGGTGCAGCGCCGCCTGCAGACGCGCTCGGTGACGCGCGACGGCAAGGCCCTGACCGTGCGTTCCGTGCGTGTGGACATGGTGCCCGGCCACCTGGAGGCTCGCGCCCGGCAGTATCTGCCCCTGGCACGCAAGCACGCCGAGGCCTTCGGCCTGGACCCGACCCTGGTGCTGGCCATCATGCGCGTGGAGTCGGATTTCAACCCCTTTGCCGTGTCCCACGCCGGGGCGCTGGGCCTGATGCAGGTCGTACCCTCAACGGCCGGGCGCGATGTCTACCAGTTCCTCAACGGCAGGCCGGGCCATCCGTCGGGCGACGAGCTTTTCGATCCGGACTTCAACATCCGCTACGGCTCGGCCTATCTGCACCTGGTCAAGAACCGCTACCTGCCCGCGGCCGACCCCATCAGCCGAGAATACTGCGCCATCGCGGCCTACAACGGGGGGCCTGGCAGCGTGCAGCGGGTCTTCGCCGCCGACCGGGCCGAGGCGCTACGTCGCATCGACGCCATGCCCCCGGACGCGGTCTACGACCATCTCACCGAGCGCCATCCGGCCTCGGAAACGCGCCGCTATCTCTGGAAGGTTGTCATGGCCCGCCGCGAGTTCAGGGCCATCTGATGATCCCGGCTTTGCCGCGTATCTTTCTCAGAGTTCGTTGAGCCAGAGGCGGAAGACTGGATCGACGACACGCCAGACTCCTCTGGCATCCTTTTCGATCAGATCCTCGGATTCGAGTTTCTTGATCGCGAACCCGACGGAAGAGGCCGGAGTGCCGGATAAGGCGGTGAATTCCGCGCTTTGGGGCTCCGAGGTTGGATGTTTCGTCAAGGCCCGGAGAACCTTGATCTGGCTTGGCGTGAGCGTGGAGAGGACCGCCTGGAATCCGTAACGCTCGCCGTGGGCGACGCGGGCAAGGGCGCGAACCACGTCTTCTCGCGAAACGGGGCCTTCAGCCGCCTCGAAGGCTTCCCCTGCCAAGCGCTGGACATAATAGGGATATCCCTCGACCAGCGCGTGAACAGCCTTTGCCCCCTCGGTCGTGATGCTTTTGCCTTCCTGTTTGAAAAGGTTTTCGACGAACGGCACGACATCCGCGTACGGCAAGGGGTCAAGCTGCATGTGAATGGCGGATTGGAATAGCGGCCGCTTGCGTTCGTTGAAGATCGCCCGCAGCACACCGCGCCTGCTTCCGAGAAAAAGATAACTCGCGTCCTGCCCCTGGATGCAGGTCCGGATTATGCCCTCGATCTGCCCGGACTCCTTGAGTCGCGTGACTTCCTGGAACTCGTCGAAGGTGACGTGCAGGGAGAATTCCTTTCGCCCCACCACCTCGGCGAGATCCTCCAGAACGTTTTCCAGGAGTCTGACGGGGTCACCCGATTCGCTGACCCGTTCCACGGTCAGTGTGATGCCGCCGTCTTCGCGGGGGTGGAATGCAGGACGAAAAGCCTTCAACCCCTTGAGCAGCCGCCTGCCCTTGCCCAGAAGCGTTTCACGGCGGTCCAGCGCCTTGAGCAGCGCCCGGCCGATCCTGCGGGCGACGTCTTCCATGGAATCCACGCCAAAGAAATCGGCGTGCAGGCAGGCCCATCCCTCGCTCTCCAATTGGCTTTGAACACGCAGCGCCAGGGACGTTTTGCCGTAACGCCGCGGCGACGAGAGCACCACATTGCGGAAGTCGCGGGCATGGGCGAGCAGTACGCGCGTTTCTTCCTCCCTGTCGCAGAAGGGCTGCCCCGGTCGTATGGTTTCCAGACGAAATGGATTGGGCATGGCGACCTCATCGCAGAAGTGTTGTGAC
>NZ_ATHI01000009.1 GCF_000422245.1 Alkalidesulfovibrio alkalitolerans DSM 16529 | reverse complement strand
GGGTGACGGGTTTTCTTTTTCCCCTTGTTTCTAAAGGGTTTGCGCCCGTTTCACATCTTTCCAAAGCACCTCTCCGCACCATCGATTCTCCCCATCCTCCCGCCTTTCTTTCTCTGTTTGGCCCCTGATTCTCTGTTTTCTCCGGACGAAGTCCGAAGCGCGTCCGGAAAGCTACATCCTTGATTGATATGGGTTTGTGGCTGGTTGCCGTTTTTGGCGGTTGTCTTAGGTCATCGTTCGATGCCGCCCATCGACCGGCTGGAAGGCTTTCGGCCCGGCGGGCACAGCATGTACCAGCGGGTAATGGTGGCGGTGCTATGCGGGCGCACCTCGATTCCCGCCTGGACCTATTGGATGCCATGCCCGCCTTCCGCGGAAAGAGTCGCCAGTGGCCAGTGGTTACGCCCGTGAGCCGATCTTTGCGGCCTTATCCGGACTAAAGCGTTTGACAATCGGCCCCTGCCTAAATATATTAGAGGATGTTTTAAGTTGGGGAAGCTGCGCCCAGCATCCCCGTTACCGCCTCTGGCGTGGCAAGAAAACCAATCGCCCTTGAGGAGTTGGAGATATGGCCGAGATGGAAGACCGCTGGTTATCAGTAGACGAGATAGGCAAGTACCTCGGTGTCAGCAGTGACACCATTTACCGCTGGATCGACAAGCATGCGATGCCCGCTCATCGCATGGGCCGTCTTTGGAAGTTCAAGAAAGACGAGGTCGATGAGTGGGTGAAGGCTGGCGGCGCGGCGGACAAGAGCAGACAGGATCAGGCAGAATGAACAACTACAAGGAAACCGAACGCGCGGATCTCCATAAAACCATCTGGCGCATCGCCAACGATCTGCGCGGCAGCGTGGATGGCTGGGATTTCAAGACCTATGTGCTCGGCATGCTGTTCTACCGCTTCATCTCCGAAAACTTGACCAGTTACCTCAATTTGCAGGAGCGCAAGGCAGGCAATCCGGACTTCGATTACGCCACACTTCCTGACGAAGATGCCGAATTCGGCCGCGCCGAGACGGTCAAGGAAAAGGGTTTCTACATCCTGCCCTCCGAACTTTTTGTCAATGTACAGGCACGGGCGCGACATGATGCCAACCTCAACGAGACCCTGAGCCGCGTCTTTGCCGATATCGAAGGTTCCGCCATCGGCGCGGAGAGTGAGGACGACTTCAAGGGACTGTTCGACGACCTTGACGTCAACTCGAGCAAGCTCGGTCCCACGGTGGCCAAACGCAATGAAAAGCTGGTGAAGCTGCTCGATGCCATCGGCGATCTGCCCTTGAGCAATGGCGGCGGATTTTCGCACAACACCATCGACCTGTTCGGCGACGCCTATGAATACCTGATGCAGATGTATGCCTCCACCGCTGGAAAATCCGGCGGCGAGTTCTACACCCCGCAGGAGGTCTCCGAACTGCTCGCCCGCATCACCGTGGTCGGCAAGAGCGAGGTCAACAAGGTGTACGACCCGGCCTGCGGCTCCGGTTCACTGCTGCTCAAGTTCGCCAAGGTGTTGGGCCACGATAAGGTGCGTCAAGGTTTCTTCGGCCAGGAAATCAACCTGACCACCTTCAACCTGTGCCGGATCAACATGTTCCTGCACGACGTGAATTACGAGAAGTTCGACATCGCCCACGGCGATACACTGACCGACCCCGCCCACTGGGACGACGAGCCCTTTGAAGCCATCGTCTCCAATCCGCCGTATTCAATCAAATGGGATGGCGACGCCAATCCCTTACTGATCAACGACCCGCGCTACGCCCCTGCGGGCGTGCTCGCCCCCAAGAGCAAGGCCGACCTCGCCTTCACCATGCACATTCTGAGCTGGCTGGCGGTGAACGGCACGGCGGCCATCGTTGAGTTTCCCGGCGTGCTCTATCGCGGCGGGGCCGAGAAAAAAATCCGCCAGTACCTGATCGACAACAACTATATCGATGCGGTTATCCAGCTGCCGCCGGATCTCTTCTTCGGCACCACCATTGCCACCTGCATTATCGTGCTAAAAAAATCCAAACACGACAACGCCACCCTGTTCATCGACGCATCCAGCGAGTTCATGCGCAACGGCAACAAGAATAAGTTAACCAAAGACCACCAGAAGAAAATTCTGGATGCCTACATCGGGCGCAAGAGCATCGACCACTTCGCGCGGCTGGTGAACAACGTCGAGATTGCCGAGAACGATTACAACATCGCCGTCTCCTCTTATGTCGCTCAAAAAGACGAGCGCGAAGCAATCGATATCAAAAAGCTCAACGCCGATATCGCCCGTATCGTGGCACGGCAGATGGAATTGCGGATGCAGATTGACGCCATCGTGGCCGATCTGGAGGGGGAACAGGCATGAGTGATAAACCCGTCTCCCTGATCCAACCACCGGAAGGTTACGCCGACTGGCTTGTGGAACTGAAAGGCCGCATTCACAGCGCCCAGCAACGCGCCACCCTGGCGGTCAACCGCGAACTTGTGACGCTTTACTGGCAGATCGGCCGCGACATTTTGACGCGGCAGGCCGAACAGGGTTGGGGGGCCAAGGTCATCGACCGGCTGGCCCATGACCTGCGCACCGCCTTTCCCGAGATGAAGGGGTTTTCCCGCGCCAACCTGATGTACATGCGTGCCTTTGCCGAAGCCTGGCCCGACTCTGCAATTGTCCAACAGGCT
The DNA here is from genome assembly GCF_000422245.1 of Alkalidesulfovibrio alkalitolerans DSM 16529. Classification (NCBI taxonomy): domain Bacteria; kingdom Pseudomonadati; phylum Thermodesulfobacteriota; class Desulfovibrionia; order Desulfovibrionales; family Desulfovibrionaceae; genus Alkalidesulfovibrio; species Alkalidesulfovibrio alkalitolerans. The sequence goes on along the minus strand of NZ_ATHI01000009.1, from coordinate 40,194 downwards.
GTTGGACAATTGCCCTGGGGACACAACCTGGTCCTTTTGGCCCGGCTGAAACAACCGGAACAGCGCCTTGCCTACGCCCGGGCCGCCATCGAACATGGCTGGTCGCGCAATGTGTTGAACATCCACATCGAAACCAAGCTTCTTGAACGTACCGGCAAAGCCGTCACCAACTTTAGCGAACGCCTTCCCGCGCCGGGAAGTGATCTGGCACGGCAATCACTTAAAGACCCTTACCTGTTCGATTTTCTGGATGTTGGCAAAGAGGCGGATGAGCGGGAAATTGAATCGGCGCTGGTTAAACACATCACCCAGTTTTTGCTGGAGCTGGGCGCGGGGTTCGCTTTCGTTGGGCGGCAGGTGCATCTGGAGGTCGGTGGCGACGACTTTTTCATCGACCTGCTTTTTTATCACCTCAAACTGCGCTGCTATGTGGTGATCGAACTCAAGGCGGACAAATTCAAACCGGAACACCTGGGGCAACTGGGTTTCTACCTCACCGCTGTGGATCGCCAGCTCAAGAGCGAACAGGACAGCCCTACCATCGGCCTGCTCTTGTGCAAGAGCAAAAACAAGGTGGTGGCGGAATACGCCCTGGGCGACAAAACCCAGCCCATGGGCATCGCCGAATACAAACTGCTGGAGTCGTTGCCCGAGCCGCTGCAGACCAATCTGCCCAGCATCGAACAGATCGAACGCGAATTGCAGGGAGGTGACGCATGAGCCGGATTGAAGGATTGATTGCCGAGTTGTGTCCGGAGGGGGTGGAGTACAAAGCCATTGGCGATTTTGGTGAGTTAGTACGTGGCAACGGAATGCCGAAATCCGATTTCGTGGAGTCTGGGGTAGGCTGTATTCATTACGGGCAGATTTATACCTACTACGGCATTTGGACTACCGAAACGATTTCGTTTGTTTCGGCAGAAAAAGCGCTCAAACTTGCCAAAGTCGATCCGGGCGACCTGATTATCACCAACACCAGCGAAAACATAGACGATGTATGCAAGGCGGTAGCGTGGATCGGCGACGCTCAGATTGTCACTGGTGGTCACGCCACAGTGCTGAAGCACAATCAAGATCCGAAGTATCTTTCCTACTACCTGCAAACACCACAATTCTTCGCTGAGAAGAAGAAACACGCGACGGGCACGAAGGTCATCGATGTCTCTGCAAAGAACCTCGCAAAGATCAGGATTCCCGTCCCGCCGCTTGAAGTGCAACGCGAAATCGTGGAAGTACTGGACAAGTTCACCAAGCTGGAAGCGGAGCTGGAAGCGGAGCTGGAAGCGCGTCGGCGGCAGTACCAGTACTACCGCGACGCGCTTTTGAGTTTTAATGACGCGAGCGTAGCGAGCGCAAGCAAGCAAGCAAGCAAGCAAGCAAGCAAGCAAGCAAGCATAAGGTGGGCGACCTTGAGTGAGATAGGAAAATTTACGCGCGGACGGAGATTCACTAAGGATGACTATGCGCCTGATGGAATCGGATGCATTCACTATGGCGATATCTACACACACTACGGAACGTCCGCGAAGGATGCAATTTCGCACGTGCGTACTGATTTGGCCTCCACCCTCCGTTTCGCCCAACCGGGTGATCTCGTCATTGCTGCTGTCGGTGAGACTGTCGAGGATGTGGGTAAAGCTGTCGCATGGCTCGGTGAAGAGGAGGTAGCTATCCACGATGATTGTTTCGCATTCCATCATTCACTGAATCCGAAGTTCGTCTCATATTACTTCCAGACTGCAGCCTTCCACTCAGAGAAAAATAAATTCGTGGCCCGGGCCAAGGTCAAACGGTTGTCCGGGGAGAACCTCGGCAAACTCACAATCCCAGTCCCATCGACTGAAGAACAAGAACGCATCGTCGCTATTCTCGATAAATTCGATGCCCTGGTGAACGACCTCGGGAGCGGTCTGCCCGCCGAGATCAAAGCCCGCCGTCAGCAGTACGAGCACTACCGCGACCGTTTGCTCGATTTTCGGGAGGCTGCATGAGCGAAGACCTCACCCCGTACCGAATCGAACCGATTGCGCTCTCAAACGAAAGCACGGTCGTCGCCGAATTTCTGCCCGATAGGGTCCGGGAGACGGCTTACCAGTCTGAGGCTGAGCTGGAAAAAGCCTTCATCAAGCAATTGCAGTTGCAGGCCTATGATTACCTGCCGCTCACCTCTGAGGCCGATCTGGTCGCCAATCTGCGCCTCCAATTGGAAATCCTCAACAAGATCGTCTTTTCCGATTCCGAATGGGAACGATTTTTCGGTACCTGTATTTCCAGTGCCAATGATGGCATCGTCGAAAAGACTGCACGCATCCAGGAAGACCATATCCAGGTGCTCAAGCGCGACGATGGCACGGTCAAGAACATTTACCTGATCGATAAGCTGCATATCCACAACAACAGCTTGCAGGTCATCAACCAATACGAGGTGCCACAGGGGGATGGCGGGGCCAACCGGGCCAATCGCTACGATGTGACGGTGTTGGTCAATGGTCTGCCAATGGTGCATGTGGAGTTAAAGCGCCGGGGCGTGGACATCCGCGAGGCCTTCAACCAGATCAACCGCTACCAGCGTGACAGTTTTTGGGCAGGCTCCGGCCTCTTTGAGTACGTACAGCTGTTCGTCATCAGCAACGGCACGTTGACCAAGTACTACAGCAACACGGTGCGCGACGGGCATCTGGCTGAACAACGAAGCAAACGCTCGCGACAGAAGACCTCCAACAGTTTCTCGTTCACCAGCTGGTGGGCTGACGCGAAGAACCATCCCATCACCGAGCTGACAGGCTTCACCAAGACCTTCTTTGCCAAGCACACGCTGTTGAACATCCTGACCCGGTATTGCGTATTCGACGTAGACCGCAAGCTACTGGTGATGCGGCCCTATCAGATCGTGGCGGCTGAACAGATTTTGCAACGCATCGCGACCAGCACCAACCACCGGCAGCTGGGCAAAGCAAGCGCAGGCGGTTACATCTGGCACACCACCGGCAGTGGCAAGACGTTGACCAGTTTCAAGGCGGCGCAACTGGCGCGGGGCCTGCCGGAGATCGACAAGGTGCTGTTTGTGGTGGACCGCAAGGATCTGGATTACCAGACCATGCGCGAATACGAGCGGTTTGAAAAAGGTGCGGCCAACTCCAACACTTCGACGGCGGTGTTGCAGCGGCAGCTGGAGAACCCACACGCTCGTATCATCATCACCACCATCCAGAAGCTAAGCCGCTTCGTGACAAAGAATAAAAAACACCCGGTCTATGATGCACATGTGGTGGTGATTTTTGACGAATGCCATCGCAGCCAGTTCGGCGACATGCATGCCGAAATCACCCGGGTCTTCAAGCGCTACCACTTGTTCGGCTTCACCGGCACACCGATCTTCGCCGACAACGCCGGGAGCCACGGCAACCCGCTCAGACGCACCACTGAGCAGGCCTTTGGCGACAAGCTGCACACCTACACGATTGTCGATGCCATCAATGACAAGAATGTGCTGCCCTTCCGCATAGATTACATCAACACGATCAAGTCACGCCCAAGTATCAAGGACAAAAAGGTGTCGGCCATCGACACGGAGCGGGCGCTGCTGGCCTCGGAACGCATCACGCAGGTCGTGAGCTATATCCGAGAGCACTTCGACCAGAAAACCAAGCGCAGCGCCAGCTACCGCCATGATGGCAAGCGGCTGGTCGGATTCAACTCGCTGTTCGCTACCGCCTCCATCGACGCGGCCAAACGCTACTACACCGAATTTGCCGAGCAAGAAAAAGAGCTGCCGCCCTCACGGCGTCTCAAAGTGGGCTTGATCTACAGCTTTGCCGCCAACGAAGAAGAAGTCGATGGACTTCTGAGCGAGGAGGAATTCGAAACCGAAGGGCTTGATCAAAGCTCGCGCGATTTTCTGGACGCCGCGATCAAAGACTACAACGCCCTGTTCGGCACCAGCTTCGACACCTCGGCCGACAAGTTTCAGAACTACTACAAAGACTTGTCGCAGCGTCTGAAAAAACGCGAGCTGGATATGGTGATCGTGGTCAATATGTTCCTGACCGGCTTCGACGCCACCACGCTCAATACCCTGTGGGTGGACAAGAACCTGCGAGCCCACGGATTGATCCAGGCCTATTCACGCACCAACCGCATCCTCAATTCGGTCAAGACCTACGGCAACATCGTCTCCTTCCGCGATCTCGAACAGGAAACCAACGATGCCTTGGCCCTGTTCGGCAATAAGGATGCCAAGGGTATCGTGCTACTGAAACCTTACGCCGAGTACTACAAGGAGTACCAGAAGCGGATCGAGGAGTTGGTCGAGAAGTTTCCGCTCGGTAAAGCCATCGTCGGCGAAGCGGCTCAGAAGGCATTTATCAAGCTCTTTGGCTCGATCTTGCGGCTGAAAAATATTCTCACGGCATTTGACGATTTCGCAGGCAACGAAATTTTGAGCCAACGCGACTTCCAGGATTACCAGAGCCTGTATCTCAACCTATACGCTGAGTTCCGCAGCACGTCGGAAGCGGAAAAGGAGTCGATCAACGACGACGTGGTGTTCGAGATCGAGCTGATCAAGCAGGTCGAGATCAACGTCGATTACATTCTGATGCTGGTCGAAAAGTACCTGAAGAAGAAAGGCTCGGGCGAAGACAAAGAGATCCGGGCGACTATCGAACGTGCGATCAATGCCAGCCCCAGCTTGCGCAACAAAAAAGACCTCATCGAACAGTTTGTGGATTCCGTCTCCACGAAAGCCAAGGTCGACGCGGAATGGGTCGCATTCATTACGACCAAAAAGGCGGAGGAACTTGACCGGATCATCGCGGATGAAGGTCTCAACGTAGACGAGACGAAGGCGTTTGTTGACAACGCGTTCCGGGATGGCGCGATCCCTGCCACCGGCACCGCCATCACGAAGATTCTGCCGCCGGTTTCAAGGTTTAACAAAAACAACGGCCATGCGGTGAAGAAGCAAACGGTGCTGGACAAGCTGGGTGCGTTCTTCGAGCGTTTCTTCGGCCTGATCTGAGGACATGATGATGACGGCGAAACTGGCAGAAGCAGATGGGGGACATCATGGACGTTAAAACGGCCGCCATTCAGGTTTTGCAGCAGGCCGGAACGGCGTTGCACGCCAAGGACATCGCCGAGCAGATCATGGCTGCCGGTCTCTGGCAGTCCGGAGGGAAAACCCCAGACGCCACCGTCAGCGCCCGGCTCTACTCCGACATCAAGAGCAATGGGGACAAATCGCCCTTTGTAAAGGTCGGTCCTCAGACCTTCGCGCTTCGGGATTCTGTTGAAATACCGAGCGGCGCTGAGCCGGTTCCTGCGGCCGTCGAAGAAGCCCCAAAACATCATCCGAACGCGGGTTTCTCCTTCACTGATTGCGCTCAGAAGGTGCTCGAGGAGTTCGGCGGCAAGAAGCCGATGCATTACAAGGAAATAACCGAGAAGGCCCTGCAAAAAGGCTGGCTGGTGACGGGCGGCAAAACGCCCGAGGCCACCATGTACGCCCAGGTGATCACCGAGATCAAGCGCCAGCAGAAACGCGGTGAACGTCCCCGCTTCGTTCAGCACGGCCGTGGCTATGTGGGCCTGAGCCAATGGATGGGGCGCGGGTTAGCGTTCCAGATCGAGCAGCACAACCACCAGGTCCGGAAAGTCTTGCGCGAACGACTGCTGGCCATGAAGCCCGGCGAGTTCGAGGAACTTATCTCGCAGTTGCTGGCGGAGATGGGTTTCGAGATGGTCGAGGTAACCAAACTCAGCGGCGACGGCGGCATCGATGTCAGGGGCACCCTGGTGGTTGGTGACGTTGTCCGCATCAAGATGGCCGTCCAGGTCAAAAAGTGGAAGCTCAAGAATAATATCCAGGCTCCGGTGGTACAGCAGGTGCGCGGCAGTTTGGGGGCGCACGAGCAAGGTCTGATCATCACCACCAGCGACTTCAGCGCCGGAGCCGTCAAGGAGGCCGCCCAGGCAGACAAGACCCCCATCGCCCTGATGAACGGGGACCAGCTTGTGATGCTCCTGATGGAACACGGCATCGGCGTCCATCGCTCGACGCCTGATCTTTTTGAAATTGATGAAGAATTCGGACCGGTGATGAAATGACGGCGCGGATAGATCGATTCTCCAAGACCGCAGAATGTACGCGGGACTGTCGATTGAGCGGGGTGAGAAATGAATAGAGTTGATTTTTTGCTGGATGCCGACGAACTGGTTCCAGTCATTGGGACACTGCAGGACGCTTTAACAAGACGCCCCAATCCTGAAGGTGAGCCGCATTTCGATCTGCAGACTGCGCTTGATAGTTGCGACGAATATTTTCAGAGCATTCGGGAGCTTACGGAAACCACCGGAAGGCTCTCTACTCATGATCTGCTTCAGGCAGCAAACGGTATGTCATCGGGTTACCGGTGCTTTTGGGAGCGGCCATTCCCCCAGGGCCTGGAAATGGGACAGCCTCTGTTTTCGGCCGTTCTCGAACGGCCCATGCGCGATCTGCTGCGGACGCTTCAGTCTCTTACAGAGGCTGAAAGCGAAGATTATCTGGGGGAGCCGCTGATTACTCTTGACGCAGAAGAAGAGCTGAATTGTTTCAACACATGGCTTGATGGTCTGGCATCCCATCAGAGAATCGGATTACGGCCTTCGCAAGGGTGTGGTCTTGGTGCCCTGGCCGCCTCCTTCCTGCTGGGATGGTGGTTCGGGCGGGATTAACTGATATGTACGGGAATACGCCGTTTTTCATTGTGGAGAGCGTGGCCAGCAGGCCGCAAGTTCCCGGAGGGAAATTCTCGTTTCCCCAGGAGAGGGCATGAATCAGCAGACGCAGCCATCACCAAGAGAGCATCATTTCTACGTTGCGATAGCCAAGTTCCTTTTCCATCATCCGGAGCATGGCATTGTATCAGTGCGGGACCCGATCAAGATCAAGGACGCAGAGCGGTACGGGCTCAGCCCCCTCATACTCTATGGATTGACCGTGGCCGGGTTACCCATTCGGTGGATGACCTTTGCCCCGGTCGCTCAGCCCAGGTCCTTCCGGGAGGTTCTTCTGGAAGCGTGGCATAACGCCGAGGGCTTGCGTGGCCGCCCCGACATCCTTCGGGTCAACCGACACCTCTCGACGGCCAGCCCTGGACTGATAGGGGAAATGGCCAAAATCGGAGTCCAGGTCGAGGTGGCCGATGCCAAGGAGAAATCCCTGCCAGCTTCCCTGCGCTCGGCCCAGGACTCCAGCCGGTGGTTGCTGAGGAAGCACGACGGAAATGACCGGTCTCTTGCCGGGGCCATTCAGGCCCTTTGCCGGTACGCTCAAGTTGACCACGATTTTCGTGCCAGGGATGGCCACAGAGGCGTCAACAGCCGCGAGGTTGAAGACAGAATCCAGCAGTGGTTGACCTTACCGGCGCAAGTGCCGGTGCCAACAGTGGCAGGTGGACTCGACTGGGAGCCTGGCCCATGGCTGTCATCCTGGGAGACCTCTCTGCCGCCCGATCAGCCCCGATATTTCAACCACGATGGGTTTGATGGCTGTACCTGGTTACTGACAGGTGAGAAGGCACCGGAGAATATCGTCGAGGATGATGATTTCTGGGCCGACAGTGACTATGACAACGCAGCCGAAATCGCCAAGAACCTCGTGGCGTGCTGGCCCAATTCACCTGCAGAGATTGCCAAGTGTGCCGGGATCACCCTGCGGGAACTTCAATGGTTCACTTCGGGGAAGGCGTCCCTCGACCGGCATGCGCGTTTTGACCTGGAAGCCTTGCTCGGCATCGAATACGACGAAAGCATGGGCAGATATGTAGAGGCCGGACCTTATGTCCTGGTGGCCCACAAACCACTGGCCCTCAAGGAAGTCTATGAAGGCATTTCCGGAGGTGGAGATGCATATCCCTGTGAGATTGTCCCTCGTCAAGGAGCCGCCGATCCAAGCTGGCGATACGTGTTGATCAACACTTATGGAGAGCCCCCGAGCATTGTGATGGCACCTCGCGGAGCAAAAATCACGGAGCGCCTTCCTGAGTTGCTTATGAATTATGGGGGCATCAAGACTGTCGCTCCGGAGTTCTACCGGGATGTTGTTTCTACCTGCGCCCGGGCCTGCCGCGAACCTAACTCCAACATCCGGGAGATGAAAGACTTTGTGAAACGCTACGAAGCGCACTGGGCAGATTGCGCCTGGCAGCCGGGGTGAACCTGTCTGGTTGAGTCACAGCGCGGAGATTGATCAATAAAAACGGCAGATATGCCATTCGAGCAGAAAAAATTGGGTCGCAAGCATATCAAGAGCTTCGCCAGCGGCATCGCTCATATGTTTGCCTGCTCGGCTCAGCATTATGCCTGGCTGGCGTACCACCACCGGTTGCCGACGGTGACAATTGACCTCCTGGAACTGCGAATCGAACCCGCTGATTTCGACATTGAGAGGAACCGGATTCTTGCCGGGATGTGTCAGAGCACGCTCCACCGAAACGCCGGGCAACTGGCACCACCCGGCGCTGTGGCTTCGGCGGTTCTCTCTGCCCACTTCGGGATTGATGACTATTCAGAGGACGGCCGTTCCGCTTCGATTGGCAGGTCTGTTTTCACCGTGGTTCTGACCGATGACCGAGGCAAGGAGTGGCGTATTGACCATGCCGAGGAGAGGATGCTTATCCAATCGTAGCCGGTGGGTGTTCGGGACCTTCCAGCTCAACTCATTTCAACCGAAACCAAGTAAACAGGAGGTGACCATGCCAAAGAAACCAGGATCACATCATGTTGTGCCCAACGCCGACGGCGGCTGGGACGTCAAGAAAGACGGCGCGACCCGCAGCAGCGGCCATTTCGACAAGAAGCAGGATGCCGTCGATGCCGGGCGCAAGATCAGCCAGAACCAAGGCACCGAGTTTTACATCCACGGCAAGGACGGGAAGATCCAAAACAAGGACAGCCACGGGAACGATCCGTATCCGCCAAAGGGGTGATCAGAACAGGGATATGCTTGATCATCTGAAGAGCTGGGCCAAAACGATGAAACGGGATGTTTTGGCCCTATATCTGGCTGGACGTGATCCAAGAGTTCCTTGGTACGTAAAGCTATTGGCGGCTGCAACAGCAGCTTATGCGCTCAGTCCCATTGATTTGATTCCAGATTTCATACCCGTAATCGGATATCTGGACGACATAATAATACTGCCGACTGCGATCTGGTTGACGGTGCGGTTGATACCGCAAGAGATTCTCGCTGAGTTGCGGAATGAGGCCAGTCTCAGATTGGCACAACGTCCACGAAGTGTTCTCGCCGCAGGCGTCATCGTAACCATTTGGTTGGGAATTGCATTGATGACAGGCTGGCTGTTGTGGCGTCGGTGACTCAGACGGAAGCGCAGGACGGCATCAATTCGATTCCCGATTTAGGAACTGAACCGGCGTCCGAAAACCGGATTCGAAGTTGTTGCTGAGAAGCGCCAGGTATCCGGTTTTACTGCAAACCCGTCACCCTCGTCCGGTGCAGGGAAATCAGGGGAGAAAATCGTTTCTCTGGTCGGGTTGGTGGGAAATGGTTGTGTGAAATGACTTCGGCGTTTATTATCAAGGAGTTACGAGGAGCGCGGGCTTTGAGGCTGTTTTGCGGTAGGTCGGCGTTCCCTCCACCAAAGAAATCAACGGCTTGCGGCACAAAACCGCAAGCCGTTCTTTTTTTGGCGAACGTCTGGCACCATGCCAGGGAATAATCCTGCCGTCATTCCGCCTAGTCTTTCTCCCTTTGGGCAAGAACTCTTTCGATGGCCTGCACAAGCTCGTGCACCTCGACGGGCTTGGCCACGTAGTCGTCCATCCCCTCGGCCAGGAAGCGCTCCCTATCCCCGGCCATGGCGTAGGCGGTCATGGCGATGACGGGGACACCCTTGCGCGCCCGCGCCTTTTCATCGGCCCTGATGGTCCGGATAGCCTCGATGCCGTCCATGACCGGCATCTGCACGTCCATGAGCACGACGTCGAAATCTTTCGCGCGCACGGCCGCGACAGCCTGCTCGCCATTCTCCACGGCCGTGACTTCATGGCCGAGCTTCTCCAAAAGCCTGGCGGCCGAGACGCGGTTTATCCGCTCGTCTTCGGCCAAAAGAATGCGCAGCCCTTGGTGGGCTTGCGCCACGGCTTTCGTGTCCGCGCTGGAGTTCCTTGCAACGGTCTCGGGAACGGCGAAGGAAAAGCTAACGTAGACCGTGGTGCCGCTCCCGATCTCCGACTCGATGACCAGGCTGCCGTCCAAAAGCCGGACCAGCCGCTTGCAGATGGACAGGCCGAGTCCGGCCCCCTGGTGCTTGCGCGTGAAGCCCTTGTCGCCCTGGGTGAAGGGGTCGAACAGGCTGTCCAGGTTCTCCGGGGGGATTCCGGGACCGGTATCCTCGATCGTAAACAGCACGCGAGCCAGTTCTGGCGTCGATGTTGAAAGCAGTGAAACACCGACGCGCACCTGCCCGACTTCCGTGAACTTGACCGCGTTGCCCACGAGATTGGTCAGAATCTGCTGCAACCGCGCGGGATCGCCCACCACAAGCCTGGGTAGCGCGGGGTCGATGTCGAACCCAAAACCTACGCCGCCCTGGCGCACCGAAGAGTGAAAAAGCTGCTCAATGGAGCGCAGACACTCGGCGAGGTCGAAACTCTCTTCCTGGATGGCCAATTTTCCCGCCTCCACCCTGGCCAAGTCGAGAATATCGCTCAAGAGCGTAGTCAGTCTGTTACCCGAAATAAAGGCGTTGCTCACGTACTCGATCTGTTCGTCATCGAGCGGCGTGGTCTCGAGCAACTGGAGCATGCCTAAAACTCCGTTGAGCGGTGTGCGTATCTCGTGGCTCATGTTGGCCAGGAACTCGGACTTGGCCTGGTTGGCCGCCTCGGCCTGCTCCTTGGCCTTGACCAACACGGCCTCGGCCCGCTTGCGCTCGCTGATGTCCTGGAAGATGCCCGACAGCTTGACACAGCGACCATTTTCAAAGACCGGGCGTCCCACCGCCCGCACGTCCACCACGCGGCCCGTGGCCGTGACGACCTGTAGTTCGAGATCCCAAGGTTCGCCATGCTCCACGGCCCGCTGCACGGCCTCGGCGATGATCGGCCGCGATTCCGGAGCGTAGAAGTCCACGGCCTGCTTCAGCGTGGGCTCGAAACCCTCGGGCATTTCATGGATAAGCCTGACCGCGCTGGTCCAGCGCACCACCCTGCGCTCCAGATCCAACTCCCAGCCGCCGACACGGGCGATTTCGCCGGTCTCCGCGAGCAGCCGTTCGCTTTCCCGCAACGCCTCTTCGGTCCGCTTGCGATCGGTCACGTCCCAGACCACCGAGGCCATCAGGTTCCTCTCGGGGATGGGAATATTTTTGGCGGTGACGTAGGTCGTTCCCTCGCCCTTGCGCGTAATCGGCACATCGACCCACTGCATGCGCTTGGGATCGCCCGAGGCGCAGTCTTCCAGAACCCTCTTCCTGATTTCCTCCCGAAATGTCGGATCCTCATACACCGCTGTCCAGAAGGCGTCCGGCTCTTGCAGCGCCTCGCGGGTCGTGCGGTAGAACCTGGGGAAGTTGTCGTTCATGTAGGAGAACTCCACGGCGGGGTCCACGGAGTTGACCGCGATGCCCACCGGGAGGTTGTCGATGATCGCCTCGATGAACGCCTCGCGCTGCCTGCGCTCATCCTCGGCCTTCACACGTTCGGTGATGTCGCGGATGATGTGCTGGAAGTACGCGCGGCCCTTGATGTTGACCTGGCGCACGCTCGATTCCACGGGGAAGCTCGTGGCGTCGCGCCGCAGGTGCCTGGTCTCGTAGACGTGGCCGTTGTGGGCGCGGACCGCCTCCATGAAAGACGCGCCCTCTGGCCGCTCCTCCGGAACCAGCAGGTCGTGCAGCGTGCTTTGCAAAAGCTCCTCGCGAGAATAGCCGTAAGCCTTCACGGCGCGCTCGTTGGCCTCCACGATGCGCCCTTGCTCGTCCAGCAGAAGGATGATGTCGTTGGCGTACTTGGTCAGATACTCGAAGCGCTCCAGCATGGAGCGACGCTCGTGCTCCATATCCGATTCCAGGCGGTAGATCGCGGCCTGCCTGTTCTTGCGGTAGAGCACGAAGACCAGCCCGAAGACCACGACCACTCCCAGGATCGTGAGCCACTTCAGGCGTTCGTGCGCCGAGAGCGCCTCCTGCGTGCGCTTGGCCACGAGATTTTCGAGCCTTCCATGGTACTCCTTCAGTTCCGCTTCCAAGAGACTCTTGCCTTCCGCGTCGTGAATTATCGAGAGCAGGAGCTGTTTTCCCCCGGCATCGACGAAGGGAGAGCTGTAAACCTCCACGGTGCGGACGCGGCCATCGGCCAGGCGATGCGGGAATATGAAGTGATTGCGCTTTTCTGCCGCTGCCCGGCGGCGCTCTTCGGCAACCTCCACCGGGTCAAGAACGTTGATCTCCTGGATGGTCATTCGCCGCAGCGCGTCGCGGTCGTAACCGTAAAAATCCGCAGCCGCCCTGTTGGCGTCGAGTATCCGCCCGGATCCCGGGTCGATGAGCATGATGACGGAGGTGTGCCCGGCCAGTTCCGGGGGCAGCCGATCGTCCGCGAAATGCCCCGAAGCCGTCGCCGCGCAAAGGAGGATGAGCAGTAGTGCGAGCAGGAGCAGGCGTTTCATGTCGCTGTGTTCCTTGTGCGCCCTGTGTGGGTAGCCGGAAAATTCGGATGCCGTCCAGGAGACACGGCGAGACTCCATGCGCCGATCAAATCTGGCGCATGCTCTTCCCTGCCCCGGAATGGCATACGGTCTGATATCTTGTGGCAGATTTCGGACGGATTGAACAGGGCGGAACCGGCATCGCCAATTATTATTTGGCTCCTCCCGGCAGTTCCGGCCAGAAGGAACGGCGACCGGAGGGTTCACGGTGGACAACCGCAAAAGCCTGCGCCGACGGACCATGCGCGTGCAGGGCCCGTCGGCGCGATTCGTCCGGTTCCGTGACGGCGCGGCAGCCGCCTCACTGTTTCAAAGCGGCAAGCCTCTCACCCGCGCGCTTGGCAAAGGGATCGCCCCCGCCGCCGATCTTGACCGCCTGCTGGTACGCCTTGCGGGCATCGCCGGTCTCGCCCGTGGCCTCCCTGGCCTCTCCCAGGCGATACCACGCGGCCGAGGAATTCGGGGCCGCCTGCGCGGCCAGCTCGAACTGCATGGCCGCACCTTGCCTGTCCCCGCTCTTCGCCAGGACCGTGCCATATGTGTCCCGGAACTGGGCGTTGTTTGCCTGTATCTCCACCGCCTTTGCCGCGTGCATCCTGGCCTCGGCCAGCTCTCCTTTGCGCTCGGCGATGAGCCAAGCCAGGTTGTTACGCGCCCAGCCGTTCTCCGGGTCGAGACGCACGACTTCGCGAAAGCCTTTCTCGGCTTCGTCCCACTGCTTACGTTCGAGATGGATCATGGAGGCCATGAACAGCGCCCCGAGATTGTCGGGCTGCCTACGCAAGACGGCCCGGCAATCCGCAAGCGCCTCGTCCTTTCGCCCCATGGCCAGACGAGCCTGCGCCCGGCCGAACTGCGCATCGTTCGATTCGGCATCCACGGTCAAGGCCTCGCCGTAGACAGCGGCCGCCTTTTCGTAATCCTTCATGCGGGCGTGCAGGGCGGCCAGCGCCATGTAGGGCCTCGCGTCACGCTGCCGCAGCCGGGCCGCTTCCCGCAAATGCCGCTCGGCCTCGCTCATGCGGCCCTGCCCTCCAAGTAGATTGCCCAAACCGAACAACGCCCCGGTGTTCTCCGGCTCCTGGGCGAGCACCTCCAGGAACAGTTTTTCCGCCTTGGCCGGATCGGGGATGACGGAGGCATACAAGGTCGCAAGCTCGACCTTGGCCTTGGTGAACCCGGGATCAAACTCAAGGGCCTTGAGCAGCGACAATTCCGTAGCCGGATACTCGGCCCTGATGAAATGGTAACGCGCGAGCGCGAGGTGCACGACGGGCTCATCGGGCGCCGTCTCCAGCGCCTTGGCGAGTTGTCGGCCGATTCCCGGAACGTCGTTCTGCGCGCGGGCCACGTCCGCGAGCCCCAGATAGGGGAAGGGGCTGCGGGGATTATCGTCCGCGCTCTGCTCAAACCGGCTTGTCGCCTCCCTGAAATCGCCCTTCTCCAAGGCGGCCATGCCGAGCGCCAAGAGTCGCTTTCCCTCCGTGGAATGGTGCATGTCACCGCTTCCAGGGGAAAGATCTATGAAATAGGCGTGGGATTGTTCCACGCCGACCGCGATGCCGCACACCAATGCCAGGATGAGGAGTAGCGTCTTCATGCGACCTCGGCGAAACAGGCCTTCCCCCACGTGGGGGAAGGCCTGTTCGTGTTTTTTGTCCTTACGCCTTGACGTTCGCCGCGCGGCGACGCCGCCAAGCCGCGAACCCGGCCAGACCGCTGCCCAAAAGGAGCAGGGAGCCCGGCTCGGGAATGGGATCGGTCGGAGTCGGCGGAGGAACGATGATCTCGCCTCCAACACCCTTGAAGGCGAACATGAAGGTCGCGGGCGTGCCGGCGATCGTGCTCTTGCCGAGGGAGTAAAGCTCCGCGCCGATCAGGCCAAGCGCATTCAGGGCCAGGGTTTCGCTCGGAGCAGCGCCGTAGAAGATGCTGAAGCTGTAGGATTCGCCAGCCGCCAGATCGCCGAACAGGAACTTGAAGTACGCTCCGTGGTCCGTGGGGCCGGAGTTCTCAAAATCGACGTCCAGGGTTCCGGGCAGAATCGGGGTGGTGAAGGCCAGAGGATTGGGCGACTCGAAGCCGTCGTCGTGCGACGTTTCGAGCAGGGTCGTGGTGCCGGTGCCCTTGATGGTCACGTACTCGTTGAATTCGCTGGGCGGGATGTCCCAATCCATGACGCGCACGTAGCGCACATCGGTGATGGTGCTCGCGCCCGTGTTGGAGATGGTCACATTGTTCACGAACAGGGAGTTGGGAGCCTCGGCCGAGGGGCCGTAGGACTGGGTCACGACCAGATCGGAGAACGAGGTCAGGGCCACCGTGGAAGTGGCGGTGCTGGGTCCGGAGACGAACGAGACGAGCGAGAGGTTGTTGATGCCCCCGTTGTCCACGCTGGCGTCGCCGGAAAAGCCGCTGCCGGACACGCCCCAGCCCTCGCACAGGCAGCCGGGCGCGGTCGCGTCGCGGAACGAGCCGTCCGGGAACCTGTAGGCCACGCCCCAGGCGACTGCGTTGGCCGGGTTCGGAGCCGAGCTGAAGTTGAGGTGCCCGTGGTCGTTCACGCCCAAGGCGAGATTCCCATCGGGGCTGAAGATGACGGCTCCGGCGTGCACACTTGCGCTTGCCGCCAGGAGCATCGCCATGGCCACTACGACTGTTGCGATGTGTTTCCTGATGCCCATTGCCAGCCTCCTCAAAAGTTGAGAGAAAGAATTCATGATGAATCTAGCAAGGAATATTCCACTGCATAATATGCTGAAATAAAAATAATTTTTTCATAAAAATGAATGAAAAATGTAACCGGTGGCGACACGGATGAAAACAATTCCGACAATTTATTAATGTTATAGACAAGATTATTTTGCGCGCTCAAAAGGCAAGAGCGATCACTTTACAGACACAACAGACCGGATGTGCTGGTTTCATGCAATTGGGAAGGGCGTTCAGGAAAACCGGATGACAAAGCACGCGGCAGCGGCTTGTCCGGCTGCTCTGGGGGCAACGGCGGGCGAGGATGGGAAGGGTGAATGAAAGGTGCACACACGTCCGTGAGCGGCGAGATGCGATGTGCGATCCGGCGGACCGCCCGCCTGGGCTACGTCTCTTCGGCCCGGCGGGCGAGCGTGTCCGCCAGGATGTGCCCGGCCTTGCGCACGTCAGGGTTGTCCGGCAGCAGGGACAAGACCCGGCCCACGAAGCCGCGCTCCAAAAAAGCCTTGGCCGTTCCAGGCAGATTCAGGTCGTGCACCCAGGCCAACATAAGGAGCTTGAAGTCGTTCTCCCAGCAAAGGCGCGCGTAGTCCACCATGCGGCCCGCCAACACGTCATCGAGCACCTCGGGCGTGTAGGCGGTCGCGTGGGGTTTGGCGTCGAGCGTCATGAAGGCATGGCGGTCGCCGCCTGGGGTGAAGTAGTCGAGCATGACCCGGTAGATATCGAGCTTGTCCGCGTCGCGCAAAAGCCGCGCGAGATAGCCAAGCGGCGTGGACGCGGGCGACCTGACGATCTTTCGATTGTGGAGCATGATCGCGCCGAGCACAAGGCGCTGCCCGGCCGGGGAAAGATGCGCAAGGAAGTTTTCGCGCCGGATCACGCGCACGGAAAGCGTAGCGTGGTTCACCGAAACGCGGTCGTTGAAGGTCTGAAAGCGCCGGAATTGCTCGAAACGACCCGCGTCGTGCAAAAGCCCCGCCAGGGCTGCGGTCTCGGCTGAAACGCCGAGCCGATCGAGTTCGACGGCGTGGATCTTAGCCAGCCGCGCGGCCTCGTCGCGCACGCGCAGCGAATGGTCGAGCTTCACCCGATAGGCGAGATCGCCTTCGCTTCCGTCCAAAAACGACCGGCAATAGGTCTCGAACAGTTCCACAGGCATCCTGCGGCGCGCCTTCGGATTTGGGATGCGCACGACGCGTCCGGTTGCTGATTATACCCTCAACACGCAATCCAGCAAGGATTGCGGAGCCATGGCGAACGGGCGCGACCTTGATTTAATCTGAAAAGGAACTATGAATGGAGGAAACCAATCGCAACGAGGGGATGTCCATGCGCGCGCTCATCGTCGAGGACGACTTCACCAGCCGCAAGCTGCTGCAGAAAATTCTGGCTCCGTATGCCGAGTGCGACATCGCGGTCAACGGTCGCGAGTGCGTTGTGGCCTTCTCCCAGTCGCTGGACGAGGGCAGGCCCTACGATCTCGTGACCATGGACATCATGATGCCCGAGATGGACGGCCAAGAGGCCCTGAAGGTGATCCGCCAGATCGAGAAGGAACGCGGCAGACGCGGCGCGGACGAGGTCAAGGTGGTCATGACCACGGCCCTGGACGATCCCAAGAACGTGGTCGAGGCCTACTACAAAGGCGGAGCCACCTCCTACATCCCCAAACCCATCGACAAGCACATGTTCCTGCACCTGCTGCGCAACCTGGGCCTGATCGAATAGCGGCCCTTTTCCGAATGGCCCCGAGTCGGGTGGCGCATCCATTCTCTGCCCGGCCACCGATCAACCATATCGAACCCTCGGACGACATCGATGAAATACCACCTCGCCACCTTGTCCGCCGTGCTCCTGACGGCGGTTTTGTGTCTCGCGCCCACGCTGGCCCTGGCCAATGCGCCTGCGGCCGCCCCGCAGCAACAACGCGGCATGGGCATGTTCGACATGCTGCTCATGGGCTTGGCCGTGTACCTACTTTTCCGCTTCATCGCCCGCCGCCGTGGCGGCGGAGGCGGCCACGGACGGCCGGATGAGCGCTTCGGCAACAACTCGCACGGCGGCCTGGACGACGACCACGATCGCGAGGGAACCTACGGCCGCGACGCGCGCTACCGCGCGGCCGAACAGGCCTGGGAAGCGCTGAAGGGCCCCACGGCCCGGCAGGCCGGCCCGGAAGCCGGAAAACAGGAAGCCGACGTGGCACCCAACGTCCGCCTGCCCCAGGACTTCGACGCCGATGAATTCATGAAGGGCGCCAAACTCGTCTTCGCCCGGCTGCAAGAATCCTGGAGTCGGCGCGACATCGAAGACCTCACGCCCTTCACCACGCCAAAGATGCTCGCCGAGATCGAACGCGAGGCAGCGGCCAACCCCACGCCGTCGCCCGTTGACGTGCTGGTCATCAACGCCCGGCTGATGGAGGTGGCGGAACAAGGCGGCATGACTACGGCCACGGTCTACTACGACGTAACCATGCGTCAGGACAAAAGGCTTTCGGCCACCGAGCAGGTGCGCGAGGTCTGGACTTTCGTGCGGCCCACGGACGACCCCTCGGCCATGTGGAAGCTCGACGCCATCCAGCCGCTGGACCAGTCCGCGACGCAGTAGCCCTCAAGAACTTCGGCAAAACTCCGGTCAGGAGTCGCTTCGCGCGGTCATTTCCCGGTACAGGTCCAGATAGGCCCTTGCCATGGCCGTGTCCGTGAAGGACGCCACGCGGCGCCGGCCGCCCTCCACCAGACTGCGGGCCAGTTCCGGCTCGGTCAGCAGGCGGCGAAGCGCCTCGGCCAGATCGTGGGCATCGCCCACGCCCACGGAGAGCCCTGAGACGCCCGGCTCCACCAATTCGAGGTTCGAGGGCAGGCTGGAGCAGACCACGGGCAGCCCCGTGACCCAGGCCTCCTTGACGACCCCGCTCGACCCCTCCCCGTCCACGCTGGGCACGGCCAACACGTCCATGGACGGCATGACCTCGCGGCTCTCGCGAAAACCCAGGAAGCGCGTCAGGTCGCCAAGACCCAGGTCGCGCGCCTTGCGCTCCAGGTCGGGGCGAAGCGCCCCCTCGCCCACGATCAGCGCCTTGAAGGCCGGGGGATTTCCCTCGCGCAGGAGCGCCAATGCGTCGAGCAGCACGGGCAGGCCCTTTTGCGGGGTCAGCGCGCCCACGAAGCCTATGACGCGGGGCATGTCGGGCAAGGCCCCGCGCTCACGCACGGGGTAGCGGGTGGGATCTATGCCGGAGTGGATGACGCGAATCTTCTCGCGCGGCAGGCCGCCGCGCTCCAGCACCGCGGCGATCTCGCCGCTCACGGCCGCCACACGGTCGGCCAGGCGATACTTCTCCACGCTCCAAAACCCCTTGAGGGGATAGGAGACGCGGCGGGTGTGCACGAGATGAAAGCGCACCCCGGACAGAAGCCTGAGCAGCGCGGCCAGCGCGGCCGAGCGGGCGCAGTGGGTGTGCAGGATGTGGATGCCCGCGCCCTGGCGCAACAGCCGGTTCACGGCCCGAAAGCTACCGGGACTCCATTCGCGGCGGCCGGGCAGTTCGAACACGGGAATGCCCTCGCCCCTGGCCGCGTCGAGCAGCGGCGCGCCCTTGGGCGCGGCCACCAGGGGCGCGAAGCTCCCCTCGCGCAGCAGATGCCGCGCCAGATAGAGCACCTGGCGCTGCCCGCCGCGCCATTCGCGGCCCAGGTCGAGTTGGATGGCCTGCATCATGGGGCTGCCTGGGGTGAAACCAGGCCGCCCCGAAAACCCCATCTGCTGCGTTGCTGCGAGAAGTTCACGTCCTCGCGTATGCGAAATACGCGTCGGCCTTGAACTTCTCTTGCGCCTTGCATCTGGGGCTTTTTGAACGGCCTGAGTATGCTGCTAGCCGTCGTACACCACCACGCCTGTCTCGCGCAGATCCTGGCGCAAAAGCTCGCGCATGCGCTTGGCCACGGGGCCGGGCCGCGCGTCGTGGATGGGTTTGCCGTTGTAGCGCACGATGCTCACGGCATCCACCGTGGTCCCCACCACGATGAATTCGTGCGCGTCGTAGATCTCGTCCTCGCGGATCTTGCGGAAGTCCACCTGCCGCTCGGTCCCGATCAACTCGATGGCCCTGCGCATGGTGGTGCCCGCCAGGCAGTTGTCAAAGGCGGGCACGCAGATCACGCCCTGCTTGTCCACCAGACAGACGTTCTCCACCGCCCCCTCGGCCAGGAAGTTCTGGTCGTCGAAACAGATGGGGTAGTCCACGCCCTTTTCCAGGGCCTCGCGCTTCATGAGCATGTTGGGCAGGTAGTCCGTGCTCTTGATGGTCGCCAGATAGCTCTGCTTGGCCGGGATGGAGGTGCGAAACGCGGTGACGCCCTTCTCGTAGGCCTCCTCGGCCTTGGGCGTGAAGGCGTAGGCCACCACGTAGAGCCCCGGCACCGGGCACTCCAGGGGGTCGATGCCGAAGCCGCCGGGGCCGCGTCCGAGCAGCACGCGCAGCATGCCGTGCGGCCGCTTGGCGGCGCGCGCCACCTGGATGCAGATGGAGCGCACGTCGTCCAGCGCGCACGGCGGGGCCAGATGGATGGCCTTGGCCGAGCACTCCATGCGGCGCAGGTGCGGATCGAGCTGGTAGAGCTTGCCGTCCACCCACTTCATGGTCTCGAAGACGCCGTCGCCCCGGTGCACGAGGTGGTCGTCCCAGAGCATGAGCATCAGGCGCGGGTCCGTGCCGATCACGCCCAGGCGGTGCTCGTAGAAGGCCAGCATCTTCTCGCCGCCGGGCCTGTGGGCGGCCTTCAGCCGCTCGATGTATTCGTCGCCATCGACGATGCGGATGTCGGGCATCACGGCACCCGGACCAGATCGCGCTCGATCAGGGCCTCGGCGATTTGCACCGCGTTGAGGGCCGCGCCCTTGCGGATGTTGTCGGCCACGATCCACATGTTCAGGCCGTTCTCCACGGTCTCGTCCTGGCGGATGCGGCCCACGAAGGTCTCGTCCTGGCCGGCCGCGTCGATGGGCATGGGGTAGATCCTCTCGCGCGGGTTGTCGAGCACGCGCACGCCCGGCGCCTGGGCGAGGATGGCCCGGGCCTGCTTGGCGCTCAGGGGCTTCTCGAACTCCACGTTCACGGACTCGGAGTGGCCGTAGAACACGGGCACGCGCACGGTGGTGGCCGTGAGGCGGATGGAGTCGTCGCCCATGATCTTCTTGGTCTCGTTGACCATCTTCATCTCTTCCTTGGTGTAGTCGTTGTCCAGGAAGACGTCGATCTGCGGCAGGCAGTTGAAGGCGATCTGGTGCGGATAGACCTCGGGCACGGCCTCCTGGCCGGACATGAGACGGCGCACCTGGTTTTCGAGCTCCACGATGGCCTTCTGCCCGGTGCCGGACACGGCCTGGTAGGTGGAGACGATGACGCGCTTGATGCGCGCCGCGTCGTGCAGGGGCTTGAGCGCCACCACCATCTGGATGGTCGAGCAGTTGGGATTGGCGATGATGCCCTTATGCCAGTCCAGGTCGTGGGCGTTGACTTCGGGCACCACCAGCGGACAGGCCGGGTCCATGCGCCAGGCGCTGGAGTTGTCCACGACCACGCAGCCCGACTTGGCGGCCAGCGGGGCGAACTTCTCCGAGGTCGAGCCTCCGGCGGAGAAGAGCGCGATGTCGAAGCCCTTGAAGGAGTCCTCCTTCAGCTCGCGCACGGTCAGTTCCGCGCCCTTGAACGGCACGGCGCTCCCGGCCGACCGGGCCGAGGCGAAGGGAACCACCTCGGCGGGGAAGTCGCGCTGTTCCAGAACCTTCAGCATCTCCCGGCCCACGGCGCCCGTGGCGCCCGCAACGGCAACCTTCACTCTGCTCATGATTGTGCCAGTCTCCTTGAAATCTCTAGATGTTCAGCTCGCCCGCGATGTGCAGGCAGGCATCGGCCTTGTTCAGGGTGTACAGGTGCACGCCGGGCGCGCCCGCGTCCAGGAGCTGCCTGCACTGGTCGATGGCGAAGCGAAGACCGATCTCGCTCACGGCCGCCGCGCCGCCCTTCTTGTCCGCCTCCTCCAGTTCCAGGTAGAACTTGCCGGGGATGCTCGCCCCGCACAGGGAGAGGATGAAGCGGATCGAGCCCAGGCTCATGATCGGCAGGATGCCCGGGATCACCGGAACGTCCACGTTCATGGCCTTCAAGCGCCCCACGAAATCGACGTACTGGCGCACGTCGAAGAAGAGCTGGGTGACGATGAACTGCGCGCCCTGCTCGATCTTGAACTTCGTCCAGGCCAGATCCTCGGCCACGGTGGGCGATTGCGGGTGCGGCTGCGGATAGCCAGCCACGCCCACGCAGAACTCGGGGAAGCCCGCGCGCATGAAGGACACCAGGTCCGAGGCGTGCTGGAAGCGCTCGTTGTCCGGCTTGAAGTCGCACATGCCGCGCGGCGGATCGCCGCGCAGCGCGAGGATGTTCTCGATGCCCGAGGTCTTCAGGTCGCGCAGGTAGGCGGCAATGCGCTCCTCGGTCGCGCCCACGGTGGTCAGGTGCACCAGCGGCTCGAAGCCGGTCTCGTTCTTCAGGCGCGCGGCGATCTCCAGGGTGTTGTCCTGGGTGCCGCCGCCCGCGCCGTAGGTCACGGAGACGAACAGCGGGTCCACGGCCTTGAGCTTCTCGGCCTCCTCGAAGAACGCGCCCCACTGCTCCCGCTCCTTGGGCGGGTAGAACTCCAGGGAAACGAAGGGCGTCTTTTGGGCTATCAGATCGCAAATGCGCACGCGGATTCTCCTTGATCGGTATCGAAAGCTAACCGGCCGGGGCGGTCTGCATCAGCTCGGCCAGGATGTCCTCGTCGGCGGGCAGAAAGGTCAGGTCGCACTCTCCGGCGGGATCGACCCAAGCCAGTTCCTGGCCTTCGCGGGGGTGCGGCACGCCCTGCACGGCGCGGACGTGGAAAAAATGCAGGCGCACGGAGACGTGAGGGTAATCGTGGCGCATGGCCCGCCAGAAGTCGATGGCCCTGGGCGTGACGCCGAGTTCTTCCTGGAGCTCCCGCACCAGGGCGCGCTCGGCGTTCTCGCCGGGCTCCACCTTGCCGCCGGGAAATTCCCAGTAACCCGCCATGCTGGTCCCTGGCGGACGGCGCACGGCCAGAAAACGCCCCTCGTTCCAGATGACCCCTGCGGCCACGTCGATAACCCTGCGCTCGTTCATCTCAGTTGGGCCGAACGTGCTCCATCACGTTATCCAGATCGAACGTCCTGGACGAATACCCGCCGGGCGTAAGCGTGTAGCGGGTAATCTGCCAATCCAGGTTGTCGATGACATCCACCCCGCCCCAGCCCCCTTCCAGCATCACGGCCGAAATGAGATCGAGGGCGGATTCCACATCGACCCACGCGCCTTCGTGGTCGATGTCCAAGAGACCGTTTGTATAGCTCACGCCCTCAAAAGGCAACTCGGCGGCAAGCCGGTCCCAGGCTGAAGCCGGTATGCCCTTGACGGTTCCATAGATGCGATAGGCCGCTTGCATGCCCTCTCCTCACGAGGCCCTTTCGGCCTGCGTGGCCTCAAGGCCCAAAAGCTCCGCCCTGCGAGCTTCGAGCGCGGCAAGGTCGGCTTCGAGCGCCGCGAGTTCGAGCAGCAGCTCCTCCTCGCGCTCCTTGTGGCGCTGGTACTCGCTGGTCAGGCGCAGGAAGCGTTCGTGGTCGGCGTAGGTCTCGGGCAGGGCCAGCACGCGCTCGGCCTCGGCCTGGGCCTCGGCCACGGCGTCCAGGTCGAGCATCAGGCGGTCGTAGGCCTCCTTCTTGGGCTTCATCTCGCGCGAGAGCGCGTTGCGAAGCTCGGCCTGCCGCCGCTTCTCGTCCTTGTCCAGCTTGCGCCTGAGCTGCGTTTCCGGCGCGGGGCAGTTCTTGGGCGTCTCGGCCGCCTCGCGCCTGCGGCAGCGCTCGTATTCCTCGAAGCCGCCCAGGTACTGGGTGACGCCCTCTCGCGTGAGCGCCCAGGCCTCCTCGGCCACCTCCTGCATCAGCCAGCGGTCGTGGGCCACGAGCAGGATCGTGCCCGAAAAGCCGGCCAGGGCCTCGATGAGCGCCTCGCGGCTCTCCAGGTCCAGGTGGTTGGTGGGCTCGTCCAGGATCAGGAAGTTGCAGCGCCGAAGGAACAGGCTGGCCAGCACCAAGCGGCTCTTCTCGCCGCCGGAGAGGCGCGCCACGGGCCGGTCGAAATATTCCTCACCGAGCAGGAACAGACCCAGCGTGCCCATCAACTCCTCTTCCAGGCAGCGCGGGTCGCTCAGGCGGCGCATCTCGGAAAGCACCGTGCCGGAAAGCGAAAGGATCTCGGTCTGGTGCTGCGAAAAGTAGCCCAGCCGGGTCTTTGCGCCCGGCAAGACGCTGCCGCCCGTGGGGGCGAGCCCGCCCGTGAGCAGCTTGATGAGCGTCGATTTGCCCGCGCCGTTTGGGGCCACCAGGGCGATCTTCTGGCCCCGGTAGACGGTGAAGGACAAGGGCTTCCACAGCGGCGCGCCGCCGGAAAAGGAGAAGGCCAGGTCCACGGCCTGCATGACCACCTTCTCGGCCGGGGGCGGCTCGGGCAGGCTGAAGGACAGGCTCTTTCGCCTGCGCTCGGGCGCAAGGCCCGAAAGCTCCTCCTGCAGCTTCTCCACGGAGCGCAGCTTGCTCTGGGCCTGGGCAGCCTTGCGCGCCTTGACCCGGAAGCGGCGGATGTAATCCATCTGGTGCCCGATGCGGGCCTCGATCTTCTCGGCCTGGCGGGCGCGCACGACCTCCTGCTCCTCGGTCCAGGCCAGGTACTGCGAGAAATTGCCCTTGCGCGGCGTGGGCTTGGCCGTGCCCAGGGGCAGCACGTGGGTGGCCACCTTGTCCAGGAAGACGCGGTCGTGGGCCACGAAGGCCAGCGCGCCGGGAAAGGAGAGGAGGTATTCCTCCAGCCATTCCACGGCCTCCAGGTCCAGGTGGTTGGTGGGCTCGTCGAGCAGCAGCGTGCCCGTGCCCTGCACCAGCACCCGGGCCAGCTTGGCGCGCTCGCGCCAGCCGCCGCTGAACTGGCCCACGGTCTTGCCGAACTCCTCGCGCGTGAAGCCAAGGCCCATGAGCACGCTCTCGGCCTTGTGCTCGGGATTGTAGCCGAAGCGGGCCTCCAGATCGGCCTGCTCGCGCGCGAGCCTGGCCAGGAGCGTCTCGTCGCGCGCGGCCAGAGCGCTTTCCCAGCGCGCCCAGAAGTCCGCCCAGGAGGGGAACACGGCCAGCACGAAGGCCAGGATGCCCTGGGAGAGGTCGTCCGGGCTCAGTTCCTGGGCCACGTAGCCCACGCCCGCCGCGTCGCCGGTCTTGATCTCGCCCCGGTCCGCGCCCGCCTCGCCCGCCAGGATGCGCAGCAGGGTGGACTTGCCGCAGCCGTTGGGGCCGACCAGGGCCAGACGGCAGCCGTCGGGCACGTCGAAGGACAGGGCCGTGAAGAGGTCGCGGCCGCCGTAGGACTTGTGGAGATTGGTGACGGACAGGGAGGCCATGGGACGTGAAACCCTCGTGAAACGAAATACCGCGCAACGCGCAGGGCGAGAAGCTATTATCCGGAGCAGAAAATATGCAGTATTTTCGTGCTCCGGGTTATCAATACGGCCCGCCGAGGGCGGGCCCTGGCGGCGAAGCCGCGGGAGCGCCACGCTTCCCGCGTGGCGCTCCCGGTAGTAACAGATGGCTTGGAAATGTCAAAAACGGTCTGCGGGGCCGTGGCATTTGCCACGGCCCCGCATCGTGTCCGTATGGTTTGCGCGATTGTTTATTTCGCGATGCGCTCGGCCACCAAGTCGCCCATTTTGACGCAGCCGACCTGGGTCGCGCCCTCCTGCATGATGTCGCCGGTGCGGAAGTCCTCCTTCAGCACGCTCTTGACCGCGCCCTCGATGCTCGCGGCCGCCTCGGGCATGTCCAGCGAATGGCGCAGCATCATGGCCACGGAAAGAATCGTGGCCAGCGGGTTGGCCAGATCCTTGCCCGCGATGTCCGGGGCCGAGCCGTGGATAGGCTCGTAAAGCCCAGGCCCGGAAGCGCCCAGCGAGGCCGAGGGCAGCATGCCGATCGAGCCGGTGATGACCGAGGCCTCGTCCGAGAGGATGTCGCCGAACAGGTTCTCGGTGACGATGACGTCGAACTGCGCGGGCGCGCGCACGAGCTGCATGGCCGCGTTGTCCACGTACATGTGCGAGAGTTCCACGTCCGGGTAGTCCTTGGCCACGCGGATCACCACCTCGCGCCAGAGCTGCGAGACGTCGAGCACGTTGGCCTTGTCCACGGAGCACAGCCGCTTGCCGCGCTTCCTGGCCGCCTCGAAACCGACGCGCGCGATGCGCTCGATCTCGTGCTCGGAGTAGATCATGTTGTTGAAGGCCACGCGCTCGCCGCCGCGCACCTCCTCGCCCCTGGGCTCGCCGAAGTACGCGCCGCCCGTGAGCTCGCGCACGATGAGCACGTCGATGCCCTTGGCCGCGATGTCCGCGCGCAAAAGGCAGGCGTGCTTCAGCTCCTCGAAGAGCGTGGCGGGCCGAAGGTTGGCGAACAATCCAAGCGCCTTGCGAATGCCCAAAAGGCCGCGCTCGGGGCGGATGGCCTTGTCGATCTCGTCCCACTTGGGGCCGCCCACCGCGCCGAGCAAGACGGCGTCCGCGGCCTTGCAGGCGGCCACGGTGTCCTCGGGCAGCGGCCCGCCCGTGGCGTCGATAGCCGCGCCGCCGATGAGCTTCGTGGTGGTCTGAAGCCCGAAGCCGAATATCCCGGCGGTTTTCTCCAGAACCTTCACGGCCTGGTCCATGACCTCCGGCCCGATGCCGTCGCCCGGCAGAAGGCAGATGTTCAGCTTCATGTCACGCTCCCGCGCTCAGACGCCGTTTGACGAAGGGCACGAGCCCACCCGCGTCGAGGATTTCCTGCATGGACGGCGGCACGGGCTGGCAGGATATCTTCGCGCCCGTGGTCAGATTCTCGATGACGCCCGTGGAGGTGTCCACGGAAAGCTCGTCGCCGTCCTTGATGTCCTTCACGGCGTCGCCGACCTCAAGGAGCGTGAGTCCCATGTTGAAGCCGTTGCGGTAGAAGATGCGCGCGAAGCTGTGGGCCACCACGACCTTCACGCCCGCGCCCAGGATGGCCAGCGGCGCGTGCTCGCGCGAGGAGCCGCAGCCGAAGTTCTCGTCGGCCACGAAAATGTCGCCGGGGCTGACCTTGGCGATCCAGCCGGGTTCGAGCCCTTCCATGCAGTTCTTGCCCAGCTCGGCCGTGTCCGTGGTGACCAGGAAGCGGGCCGGGATGATGGCGTCGGTGTCGATGTGCGCGCCCATGGTGTGGGCCTTGCCTGTGAATATCATCGTCGTCTCCCTTGCCTAGAGGTCCCGGGGGTGAATGATCCGCCCGGCCACGGCCGAGGCCGCGGCCACCGCCGGGCTGGCCAGATAGACCTCGGATTCGAGGCTGCCCATGCGGCCCTTGAAGTTGCGGTTGGTGGTGGCGATGGCGCGCTCGCCCTTGGCCAGGATGCCCATGTGGCCGCCCAGACACGGACCGCAGGTGGGCGGCCCGATGACCGCGCCCGCGTCCATGAAGACGGCGAACAGCCCCTCGTCCATGGCCTGACGCCAGATGCGCGGCGTGGCCGGGAGCACGATCAGGCGCACGCCCTTGGCGGCCTTGCGGCCTTTCAGGATTTCGGCCGCGGCGCGCAGGTCCGAGATGCGGCCGTTAGTACACGAGCCGATGACCGACTGATGAATGACCACCTCGCCCACGTCCTCAACCGGCTTCACGTTGTCGGGCAGGTGCGGGCAGGCCACCACCGGCGACATCTCCGTGACGTCGAAACGGATGCGGCGCTCGTAGTCAGCGTCGGCGTCCGCGGCCAGGGGCTCGCAGCCCGGATGGCCGTTCGCCCTGGCGTAGTCCAGGGCCACCTTGTCCACCGGGAACAGGCCGACCTTGCCGCCAGCCTCGATGGCCATGTTGGCGATGGTCATGCGCGACTCGGCGTCCATGGCGTCCACCACGGATCCGCCGAACTCCAGCGCCTTGTACAGCGCGCCGGAAACGCCGGTCTCGCCGATGGTGGCGAGCACCAGATCCTTGGCCGAGAGCCACTTGGGCATCTGGCCCTCGATGTCCACGCGGATGGTGGGCGGCACCTTGAACCAGGTCTCGCCCATGGCCATGGCCGCCGCGATGTCCGTGGAGCCCATGCCCGTGGCGAAGGCCCCGAGCCCGCCATAGGTGCAGGTATGGCTGTCCGCGCCCACGACCACGTCGCCGGGCCCGACCAGACCGAGTTCGGGCAACAGCGCGTGCTCCACGCCGCAGTCGCCGCCCTCGTAGTAGTGGGTCACGCCCATCTCGGCCGCGAATTCGCGCACGCCGCGCACCTGCTCGGCCGAGTCGATGTCCTTGTTGGGCGTGAAGTGGTCCATGACCAGGGCCACGCGGTCCTTGTCGAAGACCTTCTTCGCGCCCATGGCCCGAAACGACTTGATGGCCAGCGGCGCGGTGATGTCGTTGGCGAGCACGAGCGAGACCTTGCAGCGGGCGATCTGACCCGCGCCGCTGATGGTCTCGTCCGTGTGCCGCTGCAGGATCTTTTCGGCTAAAGTACGGCCCATTCCTTCTTCTCCTCTTTCTTCGCCAGGCGGTTGAGCGCGTTCAGATACGCCTTGGCGCTGGCCACGATGATGTCTCCGTCCGAACTGCGCCCCACGGCCGACTGGCCGTTCAGTTCGATGCGTACCGTCACTTCGCCCTGCGCGTCCGTCCCGCCGGTCACGGCGCTGACCAGGTATTCCAGGAGCTTGGGCTTGATGCCCACGATCTCCGAGATGGTGTTGAAGACCGCGTCCACCGGTCCCATGCCGAAGCCCGAGAGCTTCTTCTCCTGGCCGTCGGTCTCCATGACCACGGCCGCCGTGGGCGGCACGCCCATGTTGCCCGAGAGCACGGAGAGCGCCTTCAGGGCGTGCTTGTCCGGGATGCGGTATATCTCTTCGAGGACCAGCGCTTCCACGTCCTCGTCGAAGATCTGTTTCTTCTTGTCCGCCAGCCGCTTCACGGCGTCGAAGACCGTCACGGTCTGCTCGTCGCTGAGGTTGAAGCCCAACTCCTTCAGCTTGGCGGTCAGGGCGTTGCGGCCCGAATGCTTGCCGAGCACGATGTCCGTGCCGCTGCGGCCGATGCTCTGCGGGGTCATGATCTCGTAGGTCTGGCGGTTTTTCAGCATGCCGTCCTGGTGGATGCCGGACTCGTGGGCGAAGGCGTTGCGGCCCACGATGGCCTTGTAGGGCGGGATGGGCATGCCGATGATGCGCGAGAGCAGGCGGCAGGAAGGATAGAGCTGCTCGGTCTGGATGCCGGTCTCAAGGCCGTAGAGGTCGTGGCGCACGCGCAGGGCCATGACCACTTCCTCCACGGAGCAGTTGCCCGCGCGCTCGCCGATGCCCGAGAGCGTGACCTCGGCCTGCCTGGCTCCGGCCTTGAGCGCGGCCAGGGTGTTGGCCGCGGCCAGCCCCAGGTCGTTGTGGCAGTGCACGCTGAAGACGGCCTTGTGGGAATTGCGCACGTTTTCGAGCAGCCAGCGGATGAGGTCGCCGAATTCCTCGGGCTGCGCGTAGCCCACGGTGTCGGGGATGTTGATGACTGTGGCTCCGGCGTCGATGGCCGTCTCCACGACGCGGCCCAGGAACTCGCGCTCCGAGCGCGAGGCGTCCTCGGCCGAGAACTCCACGTCCGCGCACAGCGACTTGGCGAAAGTCACGGCGTCCTTGGCCATCTCCAGCACTTGGTGCGGCTCCTTGCGCAGCTTGTACTGCATGTGCAGGGGGCTCGTGGCGATGAAGGTGTGGATGCGCGGGGCGGCCGCGCCCTTGATGGCCTCGTAGCAGCGCTCGATGTCGGCCTTCATGCTGCGGCAAAGCCCGGCCACGCGGCAGTTCGAGACCGCGCCGGCGATGGCCTGCACGGCCTCGAAATCGCCGGGGCTCGCGGCCGGGAAGCCCGCCTCGATGATGTCCACGCCCAGGCGTTCGAGCTGCCGGGCCAGGCGCACCTTCTCGCGCTGGTTCATGGTCGCGCCGGGAGACTGTTCGCCGTCGCGCAGAGTCGTGTCGAAAATGTGAATTCGCTCGCTCATGGAAACCCTCCGTGGGGGATGTGTGCCGTGCTTGTCAAGCCCGGCTTCGCTTCTGGGGTCGAGGCCGGGACCTCGGTGATCGGGGATGAGTCGCGCGCGAACCGCGCGCGCCGGACCCTAGGATAGATCCTGGGACTGGTCGCCTAGGAGCTTGGGGTGGCGGCGGGGAAGGATGATGAAGGTGTAGACGATCCCGGACAGGGCGTAGGTCAGCCCCAGGGGGAAGAGCAGCAGGGCGGGCTCGGAGGCGATGACCACGAAGAGCAGCACCGCCGTGACCAGCGTGGTCAGGGGATGAGCCTTGAACCAGCCGTACTCCTTGAAGGAGAAGTACCTGATCTTGCTGACCATGAGGAAGGACAGGCCGTAGGCCAGCACCAGGCAGACCGGGGGCAGCAGGCTTCCGGCCAACCCCTCGGGCAGGCGCTGTTCGAAGAGCACCAGCGTGGCCATGATGCAGCCCGCGGCCGGGGTGGGCATGCCGGTGAAGAGCAGCTTGCCCGAGGTCTTGGTCTGGATGTTAAAGCGCGCCAGACGCAGCGCGGCGCAGACCATGAACAGGAAGCAGGCCATGAGGCCCAGGCGGCCGTAGCCGTCGAGCTGCCAAAGGTAGATCAGCAGCGCGGGAGTAACGCCGAAGGCCACGAGATCGGCCAGCGAGTCGAGCTGCACGCCGAACTCGCTGCTCGTGCCCGTGAGGCGGGCGATCTTGCCGTCGAGGCCGTCGAGCACGCAGGAGACCAGAATGGCCCAGGCGCAGAACTCGTACTGCCCCTTGATGGCCATGGTCATGCCCAGGAACCCGGCGAACATGCTCGCCGTGGTCATGAGGTTGGGCAGGATGTATACCCCGCGATGGCGGGGCTTTTGCGTGCTGTTTTCGTCCACTTCGTCTTTCCGGGTCGGCGTCCGGCTCGTTCAGCGCCTGGGTCTGGCCAGGGGCGTCTGTCCGGCGACCGTGCGTTCGCCTTCGGCGATGCAGGGTTCATAGTCATGGGGCAGATAGACGTCAACCCGCGAACCAAATTTGATCATGCCGAAGCGCTGGCCCCGCGTCAATGCGTCACCCTTGTCCGCCCAGGTCACGATGCGCCGGGCCACGAGTCCCGCGATCTGGACCACGGTCCAGGAACGCTCGCCGTCCTCCAGTCGCAGCATGCAGCGTTCGTTGTCCTGGCTGGCCTTGTCCAGGGAGGCGTTGAAGAAGGTCCCGGGGATGTATTCGATGCGGGTCACGGAGCCGGGCGCTGGCGCGCGGTTCACGTGCACGTCGAAGACGTTCATGAAGATGCAGATCACGGTGCGCGGCTCGCGGGTGATGGGGTCCTCGGCCTGTCCCACGCGGATGACCTTGCCGTCGGCCGGGGCCACGGCCACGTCGGGATCGTACGGCGGCACGCGCTCGGGGTCGCGGAAGAAGTTGACGGCCAAGACCGTGACCACGAGGCCGCAAAAGGCCAGAAAGCCCCATTCGAGCAGGGCGAAGACGAGCGTGGCGAAGGCGAAGACGCCGATGTAGGGCAGGCCCTCGGGGCAGAGTTGGGCGTGGGATTTCTTCATGTCGTGATATCCTTAATTGCCCGCCGTGTCGGCGCGGGCGTCGTCGAGAGCGGTCTGCAAAAGGCCGGGGAAGCGCACTCCAAAGCCCGCGGCGAAGGCATCCGCGCTTGTGAAATGAATGGTGTCCAGCCCCACGGCTCTGGCCGTGACGATGTTCACTTCCTGGTCGTCGATGAAAAGAGTGTTTGCCGGACGCGCGCCGAGGGTCGAGAGGGCAAGGTCGAAGAACTCCCGCTGCCCCTTGTGCACGCCGTGGTGGAAGCTGTTGAAGACGTGGTCGTAGACCGAGAAAAAACCGTCGCGCGCGTCGAGTTCGTCCAGCCAGTTGGTCTGATCGGAGAGGATGGCCACGGTCCTGCCCATGGAGCGCAGACGACGCGCCAGATGCAGCATGTGCGGCCGAAGCGCGAAGCGCGAAAGGATCTCGCGGCGCATCGTCTGCGGGTCCTGCCGGACGCCGAGGCGATCGCGCACGGTTTTCCAGAATTCGTCCTCGCCCACGCGGCCGACCACGTAGCCCGTCTCGAAAATGATGTCGCGCACGGCCGTGAAGAATTCGTCCGGGTCGCGGCCTTCAGCGACCGCGATGGCCCGAAGCCCCTGCGCGAACCCTTCCTCGGCGATGACTCCTCCGTAATCAAAATAAACATGTGATATCATAGTCTTCGTGTCTGTTTGCGGGTTGAGCGCGAATGCGCAGTATGTGAATCTAGCCGTGGGCGGCTGCTGCGTCAACGTGAATCGGCCAAAGGCCGCATCGGCCACGCCGTGGGAGACGGCGGAATCGGCTCGGCCGGGCAAACCTCGTCCAAGGCCCGAACGCAGGCCGCCACGCGTTGCATTTTTCCTGTCTGTTGATAAGAAATACTGCCGGAGGACCATTCCATGCCAGCCCCCGATCTGTTGGACATCAAACCGCCGCTTCCCCGGCTGCGCTTTTTCAAGGACCAGTTGGGCATAAGCCCGGAGCTCGCCGCCCCACTGGCCAATTATGCGCCGCAATTCGCGGCGCGCGTCGATTCCATGGGCGAATTCCTCTACCAACTCATCATGGGATATGCCCAGACCAAGATCGTGCTCCAGCACCAGACCTCGGAGATGCGCCTGAAACACAACTGGCGAGGCTGGTACGCGCGGCTGTGGGACGATCCCCTCTCCGACGATTTCCTGACCGCCCTGTGGAAGAGCGGCACCCGGCACGTGCAATACGGCGTGGACCACCGTTTCATCAGCCTGGCCTATTCCCATGTACGCCGCTTCTGCATGGCCGAAGCCGCGAAGATCGTCTCGGCCGAGGAGTTGTCCGCCGTAACCGACGCCCTGGCCCGCATTTTCGACCTGTGCCTGCTCGTTGAAACCGACGCCTTCCTGACCAGTTCCAGCCGCTGCGAGTTGGACGTCATGGCGGGGGTCGCCCACCAGATAAGGAACCCGCTGACGATCATCGGCGGCAACGCCCATGCCTTGCTGCGCTCCTCGGGCCCCGGCAGCCGCGAGCACGCGGCTGGCGAGGCCATCATCGACGAGGCCAGACGGCTCGAACGCATGGTCAGAAACGTGAGCGTCTACGTCTCCACGCTCTCGCTCGAACCAAAGTTTCGCAGGATTCAACTCGAACCGCTGCTCACCGGCCTTCTGGACCGGCTGCGGAGCGAAGGCGCCATGAACGGCTACGACGTGGACATTCGCCTGCCCGAAGGCGCCTTGGCCGTGGAGGGCGACCCCGCGCTCCTGGAACCGCTCTTCTACCACCTGCTGCAGAACGCGGCCGAGGCCGCGCTGCCAGACGACCCCCGGCTATCCGTCACGAGCGGCACGGATCGCGCGCTGCCAGGTTTCTTGTCGGTGCACGTCTTCAACACCGGCCAACCGCCGCCCGGCATGAGCGGCGAGGCCATGTTTCTGCCCTTCCATTCCTCCAAGCCCTACGGCACGGGCTTCGGACTGGCCATCGCCCGGCTCGCGGCCCGCCGCAACTTCGGCACGCTGGACATCGCGCCCGTGAACGGCAGCGGCACCGAGGCCGTGGCCACCCTGCCCCTGCCCGGCGCGGTGGACGCCTCGGGCCTCTTCGTCAGGACCGGGGAACAGGAAAGACCGTCATGACCCTGAAACTCGGCGTCAGCGCCTGCCTGCTCGGCCAAAACGTGCGCTACGACGGCGGCCATCAGCTCGACCGTTGGATACGCGACACTCTGGGCGCGTTCGTAAGCTTCGTGCCCGTCTGTCCGGAGGTTGAGAGCGGCCTGCCCATCCCGCGTGAAGCCATG
Organism: Alkalidesulfovibrio alkalitolerans DSM 16529; assembly: GCF_000422245.1. Classification (NCBI taxonomy): domain Bacteria; kingdom Pseudomonadati; phylum Thermodesulfobacteriota; class Desulfovibrionia; order Desulfovibrionales; family Desulfovibrionaceae; genus Alkalidesulfovibrio; species Alkalidesulfovibrio alkalitolerans. The sequence continues at coordinate 6,785 of NZ_ATHI01000009.1, read as the reverse complement.
CGCCTCAAAGGCAGCGTGGAGTTTCCTCGCCTCGTGGGCACGCAAAGCGGCCACGACTACACGCAGCGGATGCAGGACTTCTGTGCCCGCAGGGTGAGCGAACTGGAGCAGGAAGACCTGTGCGGTTTCATCTTCAAGTCCAAGAGCCCCTCCAGTGGCATGGAACGGGTCAAGGTGTACAACGACGCGGGCATGCCCGAGCAAAAAGGCGTGGGGTTCTTCGCGCGCGAGTTCATGAAGCGTTTCCCGCTCCTGCCTTGCGAGGAGGACGGACGGCTGCACGACGCCGCGCTGCGCGAAAATTTCCTGGAGCGCGTCTTCACCATGAAGCGCTGGCGGGACATGCTGGCCGAGGGGCCGACGCTCGGCCGTCTAGTGGGATTCCACACCCGGCACAAACTGCTCTTGCGCTCCCACTCGGAAAAGCACTACCGCGAGATGGGCCGTATGGTGGCCACGGGCCGCGAGAAGCCTTTGCCGCAACTCGTGCACGACTACCAGAACATACTCATGGCCGCCCTGGCGCTCAAGGCCACCCCGCGCAAACACCTGAACGTGCTGCAGCATGCGGCCGGGCACTTCAAACGGGCGCTCACGAGCGACGAAAAGGCCGAACTCGGCGAGGTCTTTGGCCACTACCGCGACGGCCACGTACCGCTCATCGTGCCCATCACGCTCATCAACCATTACGTGCGCAAGTACAGCGAGGAATATCTCGCCGCGCAGACCTATCTGAACCCCCACCCCATCGAACTCAAACTGCGAAACCACGTCTGAGGGGAGACATCCATGCAACCAAGCGACCCCATCGTCACCGCCCCCTTCGGCTCCAGCGGCCGCGTCGTCACCCGCCTGGGCCTGGGCGGAGAGGGCATCCTGCGCACCTTCGGCGAGGAGGCAGGGGCCGCGGCCGTCATCGAGGAGGCCCTGGCCCAGGGCATCACCTATTTCGACACCGCACCGGCCTACGCAGGCAGCGAAGGCTACCTGGGCGAGGTTTGGAAGCGGCTTCCCGGCGCGCGCGAAGGGATATTCCAGACCAGCAAGTCGGCCCGCCGCAGCGCGCAAGGCGCGCGCGAGGACTTGGAGAACACGCTCCGGCGGCTTGGCACGGACCACCTGGACCTGTGGCAGATCCACGACGTGCGCGACGCCGACGACATCGCGGCCATCGAGGGGCCGGGCGGGGCGCTGGAAGCCTTCATCGCCGCGCGCGAGGCGGGCCAGGCCCGTCTGATCGGCGTCACCGGCCACCACGACCCGGAGACACTCTTGCACTGCGTGACCACCTGGCCGCTGGACAGCGTGCTGTTGCCGGTGAACCCGCCCGAAGCGGCGCTGGGCGGCTTTCTCGACCGCGTCCTGCCTGCGGCCAGGGCGCGCGGCATGGCCGTGGTCGGCATGAAAATCTACGGCGGCGGCCACTACATCTTCCCACAGGGGCACGTCACGCCCGAACTGTTGCTGCGCTTCGCGCTTTCGCAAAATGTGGACGTGTGCGTGGTGGGCTGCGGCATGCCCGACCATGTGCGCATCGCCGCGCGCGTGGCGAAAGGATTCACGCCCATGCCCGCCGAGGCGCGGGAGGAGTTGGCTGCGGCCTTTGCGCCGCACGCCGCGCGCATGGCCTTTTATCGCGGTCAGCGGCCGGGTTAGCCGTTCGGGCTCGGTTGCCAGCCGGAGGGAATCCCGCTAGGGTTGTCCAGACAATCGAGCCGCGCGCACCGATTGACTTCCCGCGCCGCGCGGCTATCTCTACGAAATACGACACGGCGTCATCACCGCTGACCGGGAGGTCGAACATGGCAGCGCCAGAAGAGATGTATCAGTGCCAGACCGTCAACTGCGGCTATATCTACAATCCGGACAAGGGCGACCGGAAGGGCAAGATCCCCGCCGGAACGAAGTTCGAGGATCTTCCCGACGAGTGGCGCTGTCCGGTCTGCGGAGGCACCAAGAAATGCTTCCGCCCCCTGGCCGGGCCCGGCTCCAACGTGCAGGCGCACTGCGAAAAGCCCACCCGGTAGAAACAGTTCAACGAGCCGTTCCGACCCCGCGCGGCGCGGCCAGCAAGGTAGCCGCATGAGCGCTCCCAACCTGCGCGCCCGCGTGATCACCTCGGCGATCATGGTCGCCGCGCTCGCCGTCGTCCTGACCACGGGCGGAGTGGCCGTGGCCCTCGCGGCCCTGGCCGTCTCGCTCTTTGGCCTGCTCGAATTCTACGCCATGTTCTGGCCGGGACGCGCGGGACTCGGCAAAAAAGTGCTGGGTGGGCTCCTGGCCTGCGCGCTCTTCGCGGCCGCCTTCGGCGGCGATCCGGTCTACCTGATCCTGACGCTCACGGCCTGCCTGTGGGTCGGCAACATTTTCTTTCTGCTCTGCTTCAGCAAGGACTCGTGCAGCGCCCATTACACCAATGCGGCCGTGCTCACGGCCGGGCTGCTTTACGTGCCCCTGCCCCTGGCCCTGTTCATTTTCTTCTCTCCCGTGGAGATTCTTTTCTTGCTCCTCATTGTCGCGGCCTCGGACACGGGCGCCTATTTCACGGGCTGCCGCGTGGGCGGCCCAAAGGTCTGGGAGGCCATCAGCCCCAAGAAGACCTGGTCCGGCAGCGCGGGCGGCCTGATCCTGAGTCTGCTCGTGGCCCTGGCCTTCGGTCTGCCGCTGGGTGTGGCCTCCTGGCAGGCGTTTCTCCTGGCGGGCCTGACACTAAATCTGGCGGCCCAGTTCGGCGACTTCTTCGAGTCCGCGCTCAAGCGCTGGCTGGGAGTCAAGGATTCCGGCACCATCCTGCCCGGGCACGGCGGCATCCTGGACCGCATCGACGGTCTGCTCCTGGCCGTGCCGGTCTACGCGGCCTGGCGCATCTGCTGGCCGCTTTTCGCGCCCACCACCTGACGAAACGAGGACCAATCACACAGTGCACACCGCATACATCTCCCCGCTCCCCGACCGCGAAACGCAAACGGCCCCGCGCCGCCTGGTGGTGCTCGGCAGCACCGGCTCCATAGGGGCGCAGGCGCTTGACGTCGTGGCCGAGCATCCCGAGCGCTTCGACGTCCTGGCCCTCACGGGAGGCAGGAACGTCGCCCTGCTCGCGGCCCAGGCCATGCGTTTCCGGCCCCGGTTTCTGGCCGTGCTCGACCAGCCCCTGGCCGCCGAGTTACGCGAGCGCCTGCCGGGCGACTACACGCCCGAAATCCTGAGCGGCCCCGAATCCTTCGTGGAATTGGCCGAGCTATCCGAGGCCGACATGGTGCTTTCAAGCATCGTGGGCGCGGCCGGACTGCCGCCGACCTTCGCGGCCGTGCGCCAGGGAACCGACGTGGCCCTGGCCAACAAGGAATCGCTCGTGCTCGCGGGCGGCCTGATCCGCGCGGCCTGCCGCGAGAGCGGCGCGGCGCTTCTGCCCGTGGATTCGGAGCACAACGCCCTGTTCCAGGCATCGTGCAACGAGACCGCCGCCTCGCTCAGACGTCTCATCCTGACCGCCTCGGGCGGACCGTTCCGGGGCCGCGACCGCGCCTTCCTGGAAACCGTGACGCCGGCCCAGGCCCTGGCGCACCCCAACTGGAGCATGGGCGCGAAGATATCCATCGACTCGGCCACGCTCATGAACAAAGGACTCGAAGTCATCGAGGCCTGCCACCTCTACGGCCTTCCCGAAAGCCGCGTGGCCACCGTGGTCCACCCGCAGAGCATCGTCCATTCGCTGGCCGAATACGTGGACGGCTCGCTTCTGGCCCATCTTGGCCCGCCGGACATGCGCGTGGCCATCGCCTACTGCCTGTGTTATCCTGAACGCGTGGCTCTCTCCGTGACGCCCATCGACCTGGTGCGCCTGGGCGGCCTGACCTTCGAGGAGCCCGATCTCGCACTCTTCCCCTGTCTCAGGCTCGCCCGCGAGGCCTTTGCCGCCTCGCCAAGCCACCCCGTGGTGCTCAACGCCGCCAACGAGGTGGCCGTGGCCCTGTTCCTCAGCGGCGCGCTGCCGTTCCTCGGCATCCCGCGCCTCATCGAGCGCTGTCTCGACCGTCACGACGGCCGCGACATTCCGGACCTTTCCTCGGTCCTCGACCTTGACCACGAGGCGCGAGAGCGCGCCCGTGAACTGAGCGGAGCCCTGCGTGATTGATGCCTTGGCCGTTATCCTCGTACTCGGCGGCCTGATATTCTTCCATGAACTCGGACACTTCGTCGTGGCCCGCATCTTCGGCGTGGGCGTAAAGGTCTTCTCCCTGGGATTTGGCCCCCGCCTCTTCGGCTTCAAGCACGGCCCCACGGACTACCGCGTCTGCGCCGTTCCGCTGGGCGGCTACGTGAGCATGGTCGGCGAGCACGACCAAGCCGAGATGCCCGAGGGCTTCACACCCAAGGACAGCTTCTCGCTCAAGCCGCCCTGGCAGCGCATGCTCATCGTGGCCGCCGGGCCGGGCTTCAACTTCCTGTTGGCCTTCCTCATCTTCTGGGGACTCATGTTCAGCGGGGCGCAGTCGCTGCACCTGATCGTCAACTCCGTGCAGGACGGCAGCCCGGCCCAGGAGGCGGGCCTCTTGCCGGACGACGAGATCACGGCCATCGGCGGCAAAGCCCTGTGGTTCGGCGACGAGCTCGTCGAGCACGTGCGCGAGTATCCTGACACGGCCATGCGCCTTTCCATCCTTCGCGGCGAGGAGACGTTCGAAATAAGCCTCGCGCCCCGTGAAATGACCGTAACCCACCCGGACGGAGGCGAAACGACCCGCCCCATGATAGGCGTGGGCTTCGGCTACAAAACCGTTCCGGCCGAGGTCTCGATGCTTGAGGCCCCGGTCCTGGCCTGGAAGAAGCTCTCTGCCCTGACGAGCAAGATTCTCGCGGGCATAGGCTCGATCATCACCGGCGCGGTCTCCACCAAGGAGATCGGAGGCCCCATCCTCATCGCCCAGGTGGTGGCCGAATCCGCCAAACACGGCGTGACCACGGTCCTGCAGATGGCCGCTTTCCTCTCGGTCAATCTGGCGCTCATCAACCTCTTGCCCATCCCGGTACTCGACGGCGGGCACATCCTGTTCTATGGCATAGAATCCGTGACCAGAAAGCCCGTAGGACCGAGAATCCAGGCCGTGACCACGCGCATCGGCCTGTTCCTGTTGCTCACCCTCATGGCCCTGGCGATCTACAATGACATCGTCCGCTCCTTCTTCGGCGAGCCGGCCTGACCTCGTGGCCGTACTGGGCGCGGCCGAAGAACGGCTGCACCTGGTCATCGGGCGCGACGTGGACGGCGAGCTTGTCCTGGAGATGGCCCAGGAATGGCGCGCGCCTATGCGCGCCATGGCCCTGCTCGCCCCGTCGCTTCACGCCGCGCTTTCCCTTCTCGGTGGCCCCGGCCGCCTGAAGGGCTTGGCCTGCGTTCGGGGTCCGGGCTCGTTTTCCGGGCTGCGCGTGGTGCTCTCCTTTGCCGAGGGAATGAAGGCCGGGCTCGGCCTGCCCCTGGGCGGACTCTCGCACCTGCACGTCCTGGCGCTCTCCGCGCCGAAATTCCCCGACGGAACCCTGGCCGTGGTCACCCATGCCCGGCGCGGGCTGGTCCATGTCCAGGCCTTCTTTGCCCCCTCGCTCGATCCCCTGTGCGACGTGCGCGTGCTGTCCGTCCCGGAAGCGATCGCGGCGATCGAGGAACTGCCTGGCCCGGTCCGGGTTCTGGGTAGCGGACTGCGCCGCAACGCGCAGGCGTTCGCCGCTCTCGCTACCTCCGTCCAGACACTCGACCAGCGCTTCGACCACCCTCTGCCCGAAGCCTTGCTCGAAGCCGCCCGACTCGCCACATTCTCCCTTGATCCAGTGGAGCCGCTCTACGTCAGACCTTCTGATGCCGAGGAAAATCTCCCCCAGATCGCGGCCGGACGGGGGCTCTCCCCAGACGAAGCGGCTCGCATGCTGGAAAAGGCCCGCCTCAGCGCGCAAAAATTTTGAAGCACGAGTAAAGATTCGGCATCTTCCTGCCGATCCTTGAATGTGAAAGGCCGAAATGGAGCCCTGTGAGGACCAGCGTCCCCCGGGGAAAGGGTTCCAGACGGCATGCATGGCACGGACGCCAGCAATCATTCAAGGAGGAACGTCTATGTCTCTCGTCATCAATCACAATCTCATGGCCATGAACGCGGCCCGCAACCTGACCACGGCTTACAGCAACCTGGGCACGTCGGTGAACCGGCTGTCCTCGGGCCTGCGCATCAACGGCGCGGCCGACGACGCCGCGGGTCTGGCGATCCGCGAACTCATGCGCGCGGATATCGCGTCCATCAACCAGGGCATCCGCAACGCCATGGACGCGATCTCCATGATCCAGACCGCGGACGGGGCGCTCGGCGTCATCGACGAAAAGCTGATCCGCATGAAGGAACTCGCCGAGCAGGCTGCCACCGGCACCTACAACTCGGACCAGCGCCTCATCATCGACTCCGAGTACCAGGCCATGGCCTCGGAAATCAGCCGTATCGCAAACGCCACGGACTTCAACGGCGTTTACCTGCTGAACGGCAACCTGAGCTCTGAGACCCACAACGGCGAAGGCCTGAACTCCACGGGCAAGCTCAAGGTCCACTTCGGCGCGGGCAACGATTCGGCCGAAGACTACTACTACATCCAGATCGGCAACTCCACGGCCTCGGCGCTCGGCGTCGGTCTTGGCGCCGCAGCGGGCGCGGCCGCCAAGTCCGTGTCCACCCAGGCCCTGGCGCAGAAGGCCCTGCAGGGCATCCAAAACGCCATCATCTCCAAGGACAAGATCCGCGCCAACC
>NZ_ATHI01000008.1 GCF_000422245.1 Alkalidesulfovibrio alkalitolerans DSM 16529 | reverse complement strand
TCTCCGAGATCGTGGAGTAGGCCATGCGAGTCATCATTCAGCTCCAGTGCACCGAGTGCAAGCGTCGTAACTATTCGACGATGAAGAATAAGAAGAATACCACGGGGCGTATCGAGCTGAAGAAGTACTGCCCCTGGGACAAGAAGCACACGGTGCACAAGGAATCCAAGTAGTGACCCGGCCGCGCCCTTTTTTGGGCGCGGCCACTCATCCCGGGAAACCGGGCACGTGCAGGCCAGTAGCTCTAACGGTAGAGCACTGGACTCCAAATCCAGGGGTTGGGGGTTCGAATCCCTCCTGGCCTGCCAGACATTTCGAGGCTCGAGAAATGGCCAAAGACAAGGCGCAGAAAGTCAGGACGGAAACCGCGGAGAAGGCGTCCCTGGGCGATAAGGCCAGGGAACTCGGCGAGTTTTTCGAGCAGAGCAAGGGCGAGCTGAAGAAGGTCGTCTGGCCCGGTCGCAAGGAGATCACCGCCACGACCATCGCCGTGCTCGTCCTGACCGTGGTCATGGCCATTTTTTTGGGTCTGGTTGATCTTGGTCTTTCCAAGATCGTACAGGCCATCCTGGCGTAGGCGGGGACATGTCGGACACTCAAGAAGCGCAAGCGCCCAAGGCGCGCTGGTACATCGTCCACACCTATTCGGGCTTTGAGCAGCGCGTGGAGCAGACCATCAAGGAGATGATCCGCACCGGACAGGCGCGCGGCCTCATCGAAGAGGTCGTGATGCCCACCGAGCGCGTCATCGAGTTGGTCAAGGGCGAGAAGAAGACCTCCACGAGGAAGTTCTATCCCGGCTACGTGATGGTCAAGATGGTGCTGACCGACTACTCCTGGCATCTGGTGCAGGAGATTCCGCGCGTCACCGGCTTCGTGGGTGGCAAAAACAGGCCCACGCCGATGCGCGACTCCGAGGCCCAGAAGATTCTGGACATGATGGAGCAGCGTCAGGAGCAGCCCAGGCCCAAGTTCCACTTTGAGCGGGGAGACGAGGTCCGGGTCATTGACGGCCCGTTCAGCGGCTTCAACGGAGTGGTCGAGGAAGTCAACTACGACAAGGGCAAGCTCCGTGTCGCGGTATCCATTTTCGGCCGCCAGACGCCGGTCGAATTGGATTTCGTCCAGGTCAGCAAGGGCTAGCCGTATTTTTGCGGGATTCAACATTCGCGAGATCGCGTAAGGGATAGCAATCATGGCCAAGAAAGTTACCGGCAAAATCAAGCTGCAGATTCCGGCTGGCGCCGCCAACCCCTCGCCGCCCGTCGGCCCCGCCCTGGGCCAGCACGGCGTGAATATCATGGAATTCTGCAAGGCGTTCAACGCCAAGACCCAAGAGCAAAAGGGGATGATCATTCCGGTGATCATCACGGTCTACGCCGACCGTTCCTTCACCTTCATCACCAAGACTCCGCCCGCGAGCACGCTGCTCGTCAAGGCGGCCGGTCTGGAGAAGGGGTCGGGCGAGCCCAACCGTAACAAGGTCGGCTCCGTGACCATGGCCCAGGTCGAGGAAATCGCCAAGCTGAAGATGCCCGACCTTTCCGCCAACACCCTTGAAGCCGCGGTCAGCAATATCGTCGGCACTGCCCGCAGCATGGGCATTGAAGTGAAGTAGGGGTCGTCATCATGCCGAAGCACGGAAAGAAATTCAGGAACGCCGTCGAAAGCGTCGATCTCGCCTCCAAGTATCCTATCGAGGAGGCCGTGAAACTCGCCATCGAAAAGGCTTTCGCCAAGTTCGACGAGAACGTGGACGTCGCCATCAACCTGGGCGTCGATCCCAAGTATTCCGACCAGATGGTGCGCGGCGCGTGCACCCTGCCCAACGGGTTGGGCAAGACCGTCCGCGTGGCCGTCTTCTGTAAGGGCGAGAAGCAGGCCGAGGCCAAGGCCGCCGGGGCCGACATCGTCGGTGCCGAGGATCTGGTCGAAAAGATCCAAGGCGGCTTCATGGACTTCGACAAGGCCATCGCCACGCCCGACATGATGGCCCAGGTGGGCAAGATCGGCCGCGTGCTCGGTCCCCGTGGGCTCATGCCCAACGCCAAGACCGGCACCGTGACCTTCGACGTGGCCACGGCCGTAAACGAAGTCAAGGCGGGCAAGGTGGAGTTCAAGGTAGACAAGGCCGGCGTGCTGCACGCCCCCCTTGGCAAGGTCTCCTTCGGCCCTGAGAAGATCCTGCAGAACCTCAAGGCCGTGGTGGACACCGTGATCCGCCTCAAGCCTTCGGGCGCCAAGGGCACGTATCTCAAGGCCTGCGCCGTGAGCACCACCATGGGGCCCGGTTTCAAGGTCGATCCCCTTTCCGTGCGCAAGTTCGCGGAAGGGTAGCCTAGAAGTACATGTTCCTCCCGGGCGGACGGGTTGTTCCGCTTCCGCCCGGGGGTTCATAATACGGCATGGGATTGTGAGCCCAAGACAGCGGGTGGGGTTTCCCCTTAATTTCCCGCCGAGGTTCACGTTTTGGCTCCTCTCCTGGCCGGAAAATCGTGTGAGGAGTATGTCGTGAACAGGACAGAAAAGGCGAAGGTCATCGAAGAGCTCAGGGGCGTCGCCAGTCCCGCGAGCATCGCCGTCGTGACCGACTTCAAGGGCATGACGGTGGAGCAGATGACGGAGCTTCGCGTCAAGCTGCGTTCGGCCAACGTGAACTATCACGTTGTCAAGAACACGCTTGCGCGCCTGGCCCTGGCCGACTGCGCTCACAAGGTTCTCGGCGACAAGCTGAAGGAAAACAACGCCATCGCCTTCGGCTACGACGATCCGGTCGCCGCCGCCAAGGTCATCGCCGACTTCCTCCGGGACAACCCCAAGACCAAGCTGCAGCTCAAGGGCGCCAGCCTGGAGGGGAAGTACCTGACGGAAGAGCAGGTGAAGGATCTGGCCAAGCTGCCCGGAAAGACGGAACTGCTCGCCATGCTGCTCGGCACCATGGGCGCCGTGCCGCGGAACTTCGTGTGCGTGCTGGCCGCCGTCCCCCGCGGGCTGCTCAACGTCCTTACGGCCCTTCGGGACCAAAAGGCCGAATCCGCAGCCTAAATCCGGAATTTTTGCGAAACAGGAAAGGAGAATCCCATGTCCGTCACCAAGGAACAAGTTGTTGAGTTTATCGCCGGCATGACCGTGCTGGAGCTGTCCGAGCTGATCAAAGAGCTCGAGGACAAGTTCGGCGTTTCCGCGGCCGCCCCGATGGCCGTGGCCGCCATGCCCGCCGCTGCCGCCGCCGCTCCCGCCGAAGACGAGAAGACCGAGTTCGACGTCGTCCTCAAGGGCGCCGGCGCCAACAAGATCGCCGTGATCAAGGCCGTTCGGGCCCTGACCGGCCTGGGGCTGAAGGAAGCCAAGGACAAGGTCGATGGTGCCCCCCAGACCATCAAGGAAGCCGTGTCCAAGCAGGAAGCCGACGAGGCCAAGAAGCAGCTTGAAGAAGCCGGCGCTGAAGTCGAAGTTAAGTAGCGGCTCGGCCGCATTCCCTTGTGGCGCAAAGGGCGCGGAACTCCCCAGGGGGTTTTGCGCTCTTTCGCCCGTTCCCTTTTGGGACTCCCCCCTGGGAGTACCGAAAACAGCGTCCCGCAAGGGTTTTCACGCCTGCCCCTGCGGACGCCGCGAGTCGTAAGCGCGAAGTGACGACACTGCACCGGGGCCTTTGCCCCTTTGCGATTACCGTCCGGCCATCCCGCCGGGCATGCCCGCATCACGCGTCGCTCCAGGCGCGGCGCGATGCGGCGCGCACCACAAATCCTTGACGAGGACACCATGGGCCAACTCATCAAGACTTTCGGCAAGATCAGCAACTCCCTGACCATCCCCCACCTGCTGAACCTCCAGATCGACTCGTATCTGGACTTCCTGCAGGCGGACGTGCCTCCGACCAGTCGAGAGGACAAGGGGCTGGAGGGCGTGTTCCGCTCGGTCTTCCCCATCGAGGACTTCAACCGGACCGCCAGCCTCGAGTACGTAAGCTACGAGATCGGCGAGCCCAAGTACGACGTCCCCGAATGCATGGCCAAGGGGTTGACCTTCGAGGCGCCCATCCGCATCAAGGTCCGCCTCGTGGTCTTCGACGTCGATGAGGAGTCGGGCAACCGCACCATCCGCGACATCAAGGAACAGGACATCTATTTCGGAACCGTGCCGCTCATGACCGAGAAGGGCACGTTCATCATCAACGGCACCGAGCGTGTCATCGTCAACCAGTTGCAGCGCTCGCCCGGCATCATCTTCGAGCACGATTCGGGCAAGACCCACTCGAGCCGCAAGGTGCTGTACTCCTGCCGCATCATTCCCATGCGCGGCTCGTGGCTCGACTTCGACTACGATCACAAGGACATCCTCTACGTGCGCATCGACCGCCGCCGTAAGATGCCTGCCACGATCCTCTTCAAGGCCATGGGAATGTCCAGCCAGGATATCCTCGACTACTTCTACCAGACCGAGACCTATCGCCTGGAGAAGGACAAGGTCTTCCGCGCCTTCGACAAGGATTTCTACCGCAAGGAGAACGCCTACACCGACATCGTCGCTGCCGACGGCACCGAGATCGCCAAGGTGGGCCGCCCGTTGACCAAGCGCGCCTGGAGGCTGATGGGCGAGCACGGCGTGACCGAATACGAGGTCGATCCCGCGAGCCTCTTCGGCATGTTCGTCGCCCGCGACGTGGTCGATTCCAAGACCGGCGAGGTCATGGCCACGGCCGGCGACGAGATCCACGAGGCGCTGCTCGAGAACCTACGCATGGCCAAGATCGCCGAGCTTTCGGTGCTCCACACCAAGGGCGCGGACGTTTCGTCTTCCATGCGCGACACCTTGATGCTCGACAAGACCACGGACCTCGAGACGGCCCAGATCGAGATCTACCGTCGTCTGCGTCCGTCCTCTCCGCCGACCCCCGAGATCGCGGCCAACTTCTTCGAGAACCTGTTCAGGAACCCCGACTACTACGACCTGTCGCCCGTGGGCCGCTACAAGCTGAACACCCGTCTGGGGCTGAACCACCCCTCGGACAAGCGCGTGCTCGGCAACGACGACATCCTCGAGGCCATCAAGCTCCTGAACAAGCTCAAGGACTCCCACGGTCCGGCCGACGACATCGACCACCTGGGCAACCGCCGCGTGCGCCCCGTGGGCGAGCTGGTGGAGAACCAGTACCGCATCGGCCTGGTGCGCATGGAGCGCGCCATCAAGGAGCGCATGAGCCTGCAGGAAGTGGCCACGCTTATGCCCCACGACCTGATCAACCCCAAGCCCGTGGCCGCAGTGCTCAAGGAGTTTTTCGGAACCTCGCAGCTCTCGCAGTTCATGGACCAGACCAACCCGCTCTCCGAGGTGACCCACAAGCGCCGCCTCTCGGCACTTGGGCCCGGCGGCCTGACCCGCGAGCGCGCGGGCTTCGAGGTGCGCGACGTGCACACCTCGCACTACGGCCGCATCTGCCCCATCGAGACGCCCGAAGGTCCGAACATCGGCCTCATCGTCTCGCTGACCACCTACGCGCGGGTCAACGAGTTCGGCTTCATCGAGACCCCTTACCGCGTGGTCAAGGGCGGCCAGGTCACCGACGAGGTGCATTACCTCGACGCCTCGCGCGAGTCGGGCGAGATCATCGCCCAGGCCAACGCGCCCGTGGACGAGCAGGGCCGCTTCGTGAACCCCACGGTCACCGCGCGCCTGCACGGCGACGTGCAGATGGTCCCGGCTGAAGAGATCACCCTGAAGGACATCGCCCCGGCGCAGATAGTCTCCATCTCGGCGGCGCTCATTCCATTCCTTGAACACGACGACGCCAACCGCGCGCTCATGGGCTCCAACATGCAGCGCCAGGCCGTACCGCTCCTGCGCTCCGAGATGCCCATCGTGGGCACCGGCATGGAAGGCAGCGTGGCCAAGGACAGCGGCGCCTGCATCCTGGCCAAGGACGACGGTGTGGTGGCCTACGTGGACGCCGACCGGATCATCGTCAACTACGCGGAAGGCGTGTCGCCCGAGACCGGCGGCACAGTGAACTACGAGTTGCAGAAGCACCACAAGTCGAACCAGAATTCTTGTTTCGGCCAAAAGCCCCGCGTCCAACTCGGCCAAGTGGTCAAGAAGGGCGACGTGCTGGCCGACGGCCCCGGCATCGAGGACGGTGAGCTTGCCCTGGGCAAGAACCTTGTCGTGGCCTTCATGCCCTGGTGCGGCTACAACTTCGAGGACTCGATCCTCATCTCCGAGCGCGTGGTTAAGGAAGACACCTTCACCTCGGTGCACATCGAGGAATTCGAACTGGTCGCCCGCGACACCAAGCTCGGACCCGAAGAGATCACCCGCGACATTCCCAACGTCGGCGAGGAAATGCTGCGCAACCTCGACGATTCGGGCATCATCCGCATCGGCGCCAAGGTCAAGGCCGACGATATCCTGGTGGGCAAGATTACTCCCAAGGGCGAGACGCAGCTCACGCCCGAGGAGAAATTGTTGCGCGCCATCTTTGGCGACAAGGCACGCGATGTGAAGAACACCTCGCTCAAGGTCCCGCCGGGAATCGAGGGCACGGTTATCGACATCAAAGTCTTCAACCGCAGAAGCGGCGACCGCGACGAGCGGACCAAGGAGATCGAGGATTACGAGCTCGCACGTCTCGACGCCAAGGAAGCCCAGCACCTGGGCGCGCTGGTCATGGCCACGCGTGAGCGCATTTGGGCTTCGAGTGCGGGCAAGCGCATCGGGCAGACCCTCATGGGGCAGAAAAAGGGCGAGGTCGTGGCCGAGGCCAACGCTCCCCTGACGCGCGAGATTCTCGACGCCGTGCCGGTCAAGAAGTTGGCCGGACTCTTCGCCTCCAAGGAAGCCAACGAGGAAGTGCGCCTGATCCTCGAAGACTACGACCGTCAGGTCCGGTTCATCAAAAACGTCTATGAGAAGAAGCGCGCCAAGGCCACGGAAGGCGACGACCTGCCCCCGGGCGTCATCAAGATGGTCAAGTGCTATATCGCCGTGAAGCGCAAGCTGGCGGTGGGCGACAAGATGGCCGGTCGTCACGGCAACAAGGGCGTCGTTTCGAACATCCTGCCCATCGAAGACATGCCCTACTTCGCCGACGGCACGCCCGTGGACATCGTGCTGAACCCCCTTGGCGTGCCCTCGCGCATGAACATCGGGCAGATCATGGAGACCCACCTGGGCTGGGCCGCTCGCGAGCTGGGCCAGCAACTCGCCGCCATGCTCGAGAACGGTGCGCACATGGACGCGCTCAGGGCCGACGTCAAGGACATCTACGCCTCTCCGGAGATCAGCGCCGTGGTCGACGCCATGAGTGACGACGAACTGCGCGAGATCGTGAAGAAGCTCAAGGGCCGTGGCATCGTCTGCAAGACTCCGGTCTTTGACGGCGCAAGCGAGGAGGAGATCTGGGCCTGGCTCAGGCGCGCGGGGCTGCCGGACGACGGCAAGACCGTGCTCTACGATGGCCGCACCGGCGACTCCTTCCACAGCCGTGTGACCACCGGCGTGATGTACATGCTGAAGCTCCATCACTTGGTCGACGAAAAGATTCACGCCCGGTCCACCGGCCCCTACAGCCTCGTCACCCAGCAGCCGCTGGGCGGCAAGGCCCAGTTCGGCGGCCAGCGCCTGGGCGAGATGGAAGTCTGGGCGCTTGAAGCCTACGGCGCTTCGCACTTGCTTCAGGAGTTCCTCACGGTCAAGTCCGACGACGTCGGCGGCCGCGTGAAGATGTACGAAAAGATCGTCAAGGGCGATAACTTCCTGGAAGCCGGTCTGCCCGAGTCCTTTAACGTGCTCGTGAAGGAACTCATGAGTCTGGGCCTGGACGTGAACCTGGTACCCGAAGAGCAGAAGAAAACCCAGCGCGAGGGCGGACGGGAGCGGGGAGAGCGGCGCACGCACTTCCAACAGGAAAGCCCCGAGACCGTGCGCGACGAACAGGAATAAACGCGGAACCCATCGGGCCGCGAGAACATATACCAAACCCTTAGCGACGAGAGGGCAGCCATATGACCTTGGACGATCTCTTCAGCTTCCGCCAAAGCGCCACGCAAAACGTCATGGCGCGCGGAGTGAAGGCCATCCAGATATCCATTGCCTCACCCGAGAAGATCCGCGAGTGGTCCTTCGGCGAGGTCAAGAAGCCGGAGACCATCAACTACCGGACCTTCAAGCCCGAGCGCGACGGCCTGTTCTGCGCCAAGATCTTCGGGCCGGTGAAGGACTACGAGTGCAACTGCGGCAAGTACAAGCGCATGAAGCATCGCGGCATCGTCTGCGAGAAGTGCGGCGTCGAGGTCATCGCCTCCAAGGTGCGCCGCGAGCGCATGGGCCACATTGAGCTGGCCGCGCCCGTGGCCCACATCTGGTTCCTGAAGACCCTGCCTTCCAAGATCGGCACGCTGCTCGACATGACCATGGCCGACCTCGAAAAGGTGCTCTACTTCGACTCCTACATCGTCATGGACCCCAAGGAGACGAACCTCAAGAAGTGCCAGGTCATCTCCGAGGATCAGTACCTGCAGATCATCGACGCCTACGGCGAGGACGCCCTGCGCGTGAGCATGGGCGCCGAGGCCGCCCGCGAGCTTCTCGAGGAGCTGAACCTGGAGGCCCTGCGCGCCGAGCTGCGCGAGGAGTCGCAGAGCACCAAGTCGCAGACCAAGAAGAAGAAGCTCACCAAGCGCCTGAAGATCGTGGAGGCCTTCCTGGAGTCGGGCAACCGTCCGGAGTGGATGATCATGGAGGTCATCCCGGTCATTCCGCCCGAACTGCGCCCCCTGGTTCCGCTGGACGGCGGCCGCTTCGCCACCTCGGACCTGAACGACCTCTACCGCAGGGTCATCAACCGCAACAACCGCCTGAAGCGGCTGCTCGAACTCGGCGCGCCCGAGATCATCATCCGCAACGAAAAGCGCATGCTGCAGGAGGCCGTCGACGCCCTGTTCGACAACGGCCGCCGCGGCCGGGCCATCACCGGCACCAACGGCCGGCCGCTCAAGTCGCTCTCCGACATGATCAAGGGCAAGCAGGGCCGGTTCCGTCAGAACCTCCTGGGCAAGCGCGTCGACTACTCGGGCCGCTCGGTCATCGTGGTCGGCCCGAACCTGAAGCTGCACCAGTGCGGCCTGCCCAAGAAAATGGCTCTCGAACTCTTCAAGCCCTTCATCTACTCCGAGCTCGAGCGGCGCGAGATCGCCACGACCATCAAGAGCGCCAAGAAGATGGTCGAGCGCGAGGAACTGGTGGTCTGGGACATCCTGGAAGAGGTCGTGCGCGAGTACCCGATCATGCTCAACCGCGCGCCCACCCTGCACCGTCTGGGCATCCAGTCCTTCGAGCCGCTGCTCGTCGAGGGCAAGGCCATCCGCCTGCACCCGCTGGTCTGCGCGGCCTACAACGCCGACTTCGATGGCGACCAGATGGCCGTGCACGTGCCTCTCTCCGTGGAGGCGCAGATCGAGTGCCGGGTGCTGATGATGAGCACCAACAACATCCTCTCGCCTTCCAACGGCCAGCCGATCATCGTGCCCTCTCAGGACATCGTGCTCGGGCTGTACTACCTCACCGTGGAGCGGGCCTTCGCCAAGGGCGAGGGCAAGATCTTCTCCGGTCCCTGGGAGGTCATCGCGGCCATCGACGCGGGCGTGGTCTCCCTGCACGCCAAGATTAAGGTGCGCATCGACGGTACGCTCGTCCAGACTACGCCCGGCCGCGTCATCGTGGCCGAGCTTCTGCCCAAGGAGATGCCCTTCGAGCTGGTCAACACCCTGCTCAACAAGAAGACCATTGCCAAGCTGGTTTCCGAGGCCTACCGCCGCGCCGGAACCAAGGCCACGGTCATCCTCTGCGACAAGCTGAAGGATCTGGGCTACGAATACTCCACCCGCGCAGGCGTCACCGTCGGCATCAAGGACCTGGAAATTCCGCCTGAGAAGGCCACCATGCTCACGGCCTCGGCCGACGAGGTGGAGGACATCCAGCGCCAGTACCAGGAAGGCATCATCACCCGCACCGAGAAGTACAACAAGGTCGTGGACGTCTGGACCAAATGCACCCAGGACGTGGCCAAGGCCATGTTCAGCCGCATCTCCACGGACATCGTGACCGATCCCAAGACGGGTGAGAAGAGCAAGGACGTCAGCTTCAACCCCATCTTCATGATGGTCAACTCCGGCGCGCGAGGCAACCAGGACCAGATGCGCCAGCTCGCGGGCATGCGCGGCCTGATGGCCAAGCCCTCGGGCGAGATCATCGAGACGCCCATCACCTCGTCCTTCCGCGAGGGCCTCTCGGTGTTGCAGTACTTCATCTCCACGCACGGCGCACGCAAGGGTCTGGCCGACACGGCGCTCAAGACCGCCAACTCGGGCTACCTGACTCGCCGCCTCGTCGATGTCGTCCAGGACGTCATCGTCTCCGAGATCGACTGCGGCACCGTCGATGGCCTCGAGGTCACGCATCTGGTCAAGTCCGGCAACATCGAGCAGAAACTCTCCGAGCGCGTGCTCGGCCGGGTGACCATGTTCCCGGTCTTCGACGAGGAGACCGGCAAGGTCATCATTCCCGAGAACACCATGATCGACGAGAAGGTCGCCGACGTTCTCGACGATCACGGCATCTCCTCGATCATCATCCGTTCGGTGCTCACCTGCCAGTCCGAGCACGGCGTCTGCGCCTCCTGCTACGGCCGCGACCTGGCGCGCGGCCGCCTGGTCAACGTCGGCGAAACCGTGGGCATCATCGCCGCGCAGTCCATCGGCGAACCCGGCACGCAGCTGACCATGCGCACCTTCCACATCGGCGGCACGGCCTCGCGCGAGATCGAGCGCAGCTCTATCCAGTCGAGCCACGTCGGTCAGGTTGTCCTGCACCGCGTGAAGACCGTGACCAACTCCGAGGGCTTCGACATGGTCCTCAACAAGTCGGGCCAGATCGGCATCGTGGACGAGCAGGGCCGCGAGCGGGAGAAGTACATCCTTCCCTCGGGCGCAAAGCTCTATGTCAAGCACGGCCAAGCCGTGAAGAAGGGCGATCTGGTCGCCGAGTGGGACCCCTTCAACGAGCCCTTCGTCACGGACGTGGAAGGCACGCTGCGCTTCACCGACATCATCGAGGGCAAGACCTACCAAGAGAAAGTGGACGAAATCACCCGCCGCTCCACACAGACCATCATCGAGTACCGCTCGACCAACCTCAAGCCCACCATCTCCGTGGTGGACGCCAAGGGCAGGGTGCTCAAGCGCCCCAACTCCGAGACCAAAGCCGCCTTCCAGCTTCCCGTGGGCGCGATCATCATGGTTCGCGACGGTGAGCCGGTGCGCGCGGGCGACATAATCGCCCGAAAGCCCCGCGAAACCTCCAAGACCAAGGACATCGTCGGCGGTCTGCCGCGTGTGGCCGAGCTCTTCGAGGTCCGGAAGCCCAAGGAACTGGCCGTGGTCTCCGAGATCGACGGCACCATCGGCTTCGGTCCCGAGACCAAGGGCAAGCGCAAGATCATCGTCACTCCCGAGGTGGGCGAGCCCAAGGAATACCTCATTCCCAAGGGCAGGCACGTCACCGTGTCCGAGGGAGACTTCGTGGAGGCGGGCGAACTGCTCACCGAAGGTTACCCCGAACTGCACGACATCCTGAAGATCAAGGGCGAGAAGTTCCTGGCCCGCTACCTCGTCGAGGAGGTCCAGGACGTTTATCGCTTCCAGGGCGTGGGCATCAACGACAAGCACATCGAGATCATCGTGCGTCAGATGCTCAAGAAGGTCAGCATCCTCGACCCGGGCGGCACCTCGTTCCTGGTGGGCGAGCAGGTGGACAAGCAGCGCTTCATGGAAGAGAACCAGAAGTGCCTGGCCGAGGGGCTCACGCCCGCCGTGGCCGAGCCTCTGGTCCTGGGCATCACCCAGGCTTCGCTGACCACCGACTCGTTCATTTCCGCGGCCTCCTTCCAGGAGACCACCAAGGTGTTGACCGAGGCGGCGCTGTCCGGCAAATCCGACCCCCTGCGCGGTCTCAAGGAGAACGTCATCGTCGGCCGTTTGATCCCGGCTGGTACCGGCTACCGTCGCTACATGAACAGCGAGATCGTCGTGCCCGAGCAGCCCGAACGTCCCGACAAGTTCCTTGAAGACATCGAGGAAGAGCCGCTGTACGCTGGGCGCGAATAGCGGAGCAAGCCCAAAAGGTCGTCAAAGGCCCGCCCCGCATATGCGGGGCGGGCCTTTGACGTTGGTTTGCCCGCAACAGTCGGACGGGAATATGGACCTTAAACGAGAGTCAAAAATCATATTTTCCGCTTGCCATCACGCGGGAGTTGGAGTACAGAGCGTTTCTCCCGTTCGCGGGAATCTTCGCGTGCATTTGAGTTGAACCACCGCTCCCTGCCTGCATCAGCGGGGAAGCGCGCCGCCAGGACGGAATGCTGACCGGCCGACGTGGCGCATCTTCCGCGGCCCTTGTGGGTCGTGCCCCATACCGGACACCCTGCCGTCAGGGATGGTGTCCGTCGGTTCCGGCGACGGTCCGTCGCGTCCCATGCTGGGGATGTGGCCGGGTGTGCTTTTTTGGCGCGCCTATGTGAGACCGCCTTGCCGATTACGTTGTGAAAAGCTCTTGACAGGGGTTCGTCGCTGGACTATGTCCTGCGGTCTTTGCGCCTGAAACGCTTTTGAGGAAGGGAATCTATGCCCACGATTAACCAGTTGATCCGCAAGGCCCGGGCCGAGGTCGTCAAGCGGAAGAAGACGCCCGCCCTGCAGGCCTGCCCGCAGCGCCGCGGTGTGTGCACCCGCGTCTACACGACCACGCCCAAAAAGCCCAACTCGGCGCTGCGTAAGGTTGCTCGCGTGCGCCTGACCAACGGCATCGAGGTCACCGCCTACATCCCCGGCGAGGGCCACAACCTCCAGGAACACTCCGTGGTCATGATCCGCGGCGGCCGCGTCAAGGACTTGCCTGGCGTGCGCTACCACATCATCCGCGGCGCCCTGGATACCGCCGGCGTCAATGACCGCCGCCAGGGCCGTTCCAAGTACGGCGCCAAGCGTCCGAAGTAAGGGAGAGACTCCATGCCCCGCAAAGGTCCGGTTCCCAAGAGGGAAATCCTTCCTGATCCGAAGTACAAGAGCATTCTGGCCATGCGCTTCGTCAATCGCATGATGAAGGACGGCAAGAAGGCCGTGGCCGAGAAAATTTTCTACTCCTGCCTGGATATCCTCGGCGAGAAGACGGGCGACGATCCGCTGAAGGCCTTCGAGAAGGCCGTGGACAACGTCAAGCCCTTCGTCGAGGTCAAGTCCCGCCGTGTGGGCGGCGCCACCTATCAGGTGCCCGTCGAAGTGCGCCATGAGCGCCAGTTGACCCTGGCCATCCGCTGGCTCATCGGCTACGCCCGCTCGCGCGGCGAGAAAGGCATGGTCTCCCGCCTGTCCGGCGAGCTTCTCGACGCCTACAACAATCGTGGCGGCGCCGTGAAGAAGAAGGAAGACACCCACCGCATGGCCGAAGCCAACAAGGCTTTCGCGCACTATCGCTGGTAGGGGAGGCTGAACGTGGCACGCAAAGTACCCATTCCCATGCAGCGCAACATCGGCATCATGGCCCACATTGATGCCGGCAAGACGACCACGACTGAGCGCATCCTGTTCTACACCGGCGTCTCGCACAAGATCGGCGAAGTGCACGATGGCGAGGCGACCATGGACTGGATGGTGCAGGAGCAGGAGCGCGGCATCACCATCACTTCCGCCGCCACCACCTGCTTCTGGCGCGACCACCGCATCAACATCATCGACACGCCGGGCCACGTGGACTTCACCATGGAAGTCGAACGTTCCCTGCGAGTCCTCGACGGCGCGGTGGCCCTCTTCGATGCGGTCGCTGGCGTGCAGCCGCAGTCCGAGACCGTGTGGCGCCAGGCCGACCGGTACCGCGTGCCCCGCATCGCCTTCATCAACAAGATGGATCGCATCGGCGCGGATTTCTTCCGGGCCGTGGGCACCATTCGCGACCGCCTGGGCGCCAAGCCCGTGCCCATGCAGATTCCCATTGGTCGCGAGGACGAGTTCCGTGGCGTGGTCGATCTTATCGAGGGCAAGGCCATCATCTTCGACGACCAAGCCATGGGCGCCAAGTATGTCTATGAGGACATCCCGGCCGATCTCGTGGACAAGTACAACGAGCTTCGATTGCAGATGGTCGATTCCGTGGTCGAGGAAGACGAGGAGTTGATGGAGAAGTACCTGGGCGGAGAGGAATTGTCCGCCGAGGAGATCCGCCGGGCCGTGAAGCTGGCCACCGCCAATCTGAAGATCACCCCCGTGCTGTGCGGCTCCGCCTTCAAGAACAAGGGCGTGCAGCCCCTGCTCGACGCCGTGGTGGACTATCTGCCCAACCCGATCGAAGTGCCCGCCATCAAGGGCGTGCTCGTCGATGGCGGCGAAGGCGAGGTTCCCTGCGACTGCAAGGACGAACTGCCTCTGGCTGGACTGGCCTTCAAGCTCATGACCGATCCCTTTGTCGGCCACCTGACCTTCGTGCGCATCTATTCGGGCTTCATCGAGTCCGGCATGACCGTGGTCAACGCCACGAACGGCAAGAAGGAGCGCATCGGTCGTCTCCTGAAGATGCACGCCAACAAGCGTGAGGAGATCAAGTGGGCGGGCGCGGGCGACATCGTTGCGGCCGTCGGCCTGAAGACCACGGCTACAGGCGATACCCTGTGCGACCCCAAGCGCGTGCTCAAGCTCGAATCCATGAGCATTCCCGAGGCGGTCATCGAAGTCGCCATCGAGCCCAAGTCCAAGGCTGACCGCGACCATCTCTCCGATGCCCTGGCCAAGCTGGTCAAGGAGGATCCTTCCTTCCGCGTCAAGGGTGACGAAGAGACCGGGCAAACCCTCATCGCGGGCATGGGCGAACTGCATCTTGAGATCATCGTCGATCGCCTGCTGCGCGAGTTCAACGTGAACGCCAACGTGGGCGCGCCTCGCGTCGCCTACCGCGAGACCATCACGCAGAAATCCGAGGTCGATCACAAGTACGCCAAGCAGACTGGCGGCCGCGGCCAATACGGCCACGTGTGCATCCGCATCGAGCCCAACCCCGAGAAGGGCTACGAGTTCGTGGACGCCATCAAGGGCGGCGTGATCCCCAAGGAATACGTCCCGGCCGTGGACAAAGGCATCCAGGATGCGTTGAAGTCCGGCGTGCTCGCTGGCTACCCCACGGTGGACATAAAGGTTGAGCTGTTCTTCGGCTCTTACCACGAGGTGGATTCCTCGGAGCAGGCCTTCTACATCGCGGGCTCCATGGCCGTGAAAGAAGCCATCCGCAAGGCCGCGCCCGTGATCCTCGAACCCATCATGGGCGTCGAGGTCGTGACCCCCGAGGAATACCTCGGCGACGTCATGGGAGACCTTAACGGACGCCGCGGCCGCATCTCCGGCATGGAGGCTCAGGGAGGCGCCCAGGTGGTGAACTCCATGGTGCCCCTGTCCAGCATGTTCGGGTACGCCACGGATCTGCGCTCCAAGACGCAAGGCCGCGCGACCTTCACCATGCAGTTCGACCATTACGAACGCGTACCGGCCAGCCTGGCTGAAGAAATCATTAAGAAGAAGTAGGGAGAAGCGTCATGGGCAAGGCGAAATTCGA
>NZ_ATHI01000007.1 GCF_000422245.1 Alkalidesulfovibrio alkalitolerans DSM 16529 | reverse complement strand
ATGCGGTCCCCTTGCCGTTTCGAACGAAGAAGGCGTAACGGGCTCATCCACCCGCGTACTCGCGCCTGTTCAGCCCCAGAAGACAGAAGACCTCGTAGGTGATCGTCCCCCACCAGGCGGCCAGTTCCTCGGGCGTGACCGGCGAAGGCCCGTCGCCACCCAGCAACCAAGCCGCATCGCCCGGGACCACGTCGGGGATGTCCGTGACGTCGATGGCCGTGAGCTGCATGCAGACCCGGCCGAGCACGCGGGCGCGGCGGCCTCGCACGACCATCTCGGCGCGGCGGCTCAAGCTCCGCGAGTAGCAATCCGCATAGCCAGCGACTGCGATGGCCACACGCATGGGCGCGTCGGCCGTGAAGGTGCACCCGTAGCTCACGCTCTCGCCAGCAGCCAGATCGTGAACGTGAGCGATAATCGTGGAGACGGCCATGGCGGGCAAAAGTTCCTTGCCCACATCGGCCAGGGCCGTCCCAGCGAAGGGATTGGCCCCGTACAGGGCGATGCCCGGCCGCTGCATGTCCAGCCGACACTCCTCATGCGCCAGCATGGCCGCCGAGTTGCCCAGGGTCCGCTCGAACACGAACCCTGCGGCCGCGAAAACGGCGCAGATGTCTTTGAAAACTCCGGCCTGCCGGGCGACATAGGCCGCATTGTCCGGCTCGTCGGCTGTAGCCAGATGCGAGGCCACGATCTCAAGTTGCAGGCGCGGATCGCCGCGAAGCCGCCCGACGAGCGCGGGCGCATCGGCCGGGCGAAAACCGAGCCGCCCCATGCCGGTATCGAACTTCAGCGCCAGCCTGACGGGCGCCCCCCCTTCCCTCGCGGCCTCGGCCAGCATGTCGAGTTGATCGAAGCGGTAGACCATGGGAACGAGGTCGTCGTCGACCACGGCCCTGGCGTCGGCCATGTCCAAGGGGCCGAGCAGTGCGACGACGCGCCCGCCGTATGCACCGCACAGAGCCGAGGCCTCCTCCACGCTGCCGACGCAAAGCGTCTTCGCTCCAGCCAAGGCGAGCGTCTTGGCCACGGGAAACAGGCCGTGCCCGTAGGCATCGGCCTTGACTACCGGGGCCGGATTGTCTCCAAAACGCCGCAACATGGCGTAATTGTGCGCGATACGATCAAGGTCGATGCGCGCCACGAGCCTGTTGTAGGGAACGCCCATACATTTCTCCGAGCCCCGGATTCGAAAAACGCCTTGGCGCCTTGCGGGGCAAGGTCCGCTTCTATCCGGTTCGCGGGCGCAAGAAAAGTCGAAAAAGCCCCGCCCGAGGCTGTTTTCCAGACATCGAACGCTTGTGCACCCGTAAGTTGTTGTGCTACCCATAACGCGCCTTACGCACTGGCCAGGGGCCGCAAAACTCCATACGGGAATGCAGAACGGCATCTTCATCACGAACGCGAGACAGATGATGCGAATCGCACAGCCGCGGGCCGCCCTGTTTCTCGTCGCGCTCCTCCTGCTTTCAGTCTTCCTGCCTTACCCACCTGCCCACGCCGTCGATCTCGCCAACCAGCAGTGGAATCTCACAGCGGATCGCGTCTCCACAAATCACGCGGCCGGCATCTCACAGGCCTGGGGCAACGCGGTCCTGCGCAGCGGAGAAAATTTCCTCTCGGCAGATTTCATCGAATACCATCGCGACACCGGCTGGATATACCTCAAGGGCAACGTCCACACCTTTTGGAACGACTACGACATCTACGCCGATCAGGCCGAATTCGATCTGGTCAACAAAACGGGCACGATCAAGAACGGCACCATTTTCATCGAACAAAGCGCCGTGGTGGTTGAGGGCAAGGAGATACACCGCACTCCCATGGAGAGCTACACCTTCGGCGAGGCGACCCTGACCGCCTGCGAAGGACCGACTCCCGACTGGTCCATCCAAGTCTCCAGCGGCGAGATCAGACTCGGCGACTATGCCGACGTCCACGACCCAAAGATACGTATCCGCGACGTGCCGGTGCTCTATGCGCCGTTCATGCGTGTGCCGCTACAGGCCAAAAGGCAGTCCGGCCTGCTTGCTCCCGCCTGGGGCTCCTCGTCTCGTCTGGGCGGCTTCGTCAGCCAGTCCTTCTTCTGGGCCATCGACAAAGAGCGCGACATGACCGCCACCGCAACCTACTTCGGTAAGCGCGGTGTCATGGGAGGATTGGAGTACAGGCACGCCACGGACGCCGAAACGCTCGGCCTGTGGCGGCTGGACTACATCAACGACCGGGTTGTGGTGAAAACCGCAGCCGAGCAGGAAAGCCAGTTCAGATCCCAAAATCTCGCGCGCACAAACGCCAACCGCTACTGGCTGCGCAGCAAGTACAACGGATGGGTGTTCGATCCTTCCATCAAGGCCAAACTCGACATCGACTACGCCTCGGACAGCACCTTCCTGCGCACCTACGACATCCTGCATTCGAGTTACTCGCGCAGCTACAACGACTTCGTGAATCAGTTCGGCCGCGACATCGAGACCATCGACTCGCTCACGCGAACCAGCACGGGCCTTCTGAGCCGCGCCTGGGACGCGGAATACGCCGTAAACCTCAAAGCCCAGTATACCGAGGACCTACGCTACAAGGGCGGTAACACCCCAGGGAGTCGCGATCCCACCGTGCAGCTTCTGCCTGAGTTGAGCGCCTACGCCTATAAGCAACAGTTCTTCGGCTCGCCTTTCGAGATTGAGGCCGATTCGTCATTGTCCTACTTTGACCGGCGCTACGGCGTGTCCGGCGGCCGCTTCGACGCCCATCCCCGGCTGAGCCTGCCTCTGTCCAGCCCTTACGGCTCCGTCATCCCCTCCGTGGGCTGGCGTCAGACCTTCTATTCGGTCACGAACTTCCAGGCCAACCCCGAAGGCCGCTCCAACGAACGCACCCAGGAGCGGGGCATGTACGACGTCCGGGTCACGGCCTTTTCCGAGGTCTTCGGCGTCTACGACCTCGGGATGGGTGAGATATATCGCAACCCTGCCGCGGAATATGCCGGAAGCTCCACCTGGACTGCTCTCAAACACTCCATTCAGCCCCGCCTGGACTACATCCGCGTCCAGAACAAGGATCAGACGGCCCGTCCCGATTTCGACCAGTTCGACCGCATCCAGCCCAACAACGAGTTGCGCTATTCCTTCATCAACGTGCTGAACCGCAAGCGGGGCCAGATCGTCGCCGGTCTTACCGAAGACGGAGAGCCCGATCCCTATCTGGCCTTCGACTACCGGGACTTCATCCGCCACCGCCTGGAACAGGGATACGATTTCGAAGAGGCCAAGCGAGGGACGCATCTCGACATCTACCCCCGCCGTCCCTTCTCCGACGTGCTCTCGCAACTCGAACTGAGTCCCCTCTCCTGGCTGTCCTTGACCAACAAGGTCTTCATTTCACCCTACGGCGAGGGCATCACCCAGATCCAGAATTCGATCGGCGTTTCCGACCCTGAATACGGCAGCATGCGAGTGGGCCTGACCCAGTACAGCAAGATCGACGAGTACAAACGGCAAAACCGTGACGCCATCAACATGCTGACCCTCAACGGAAGGCTGCATCTGCCCTACAGCCTGACCCTGGACGCCTCCTACCAGCGCGACCTGCGCCAAGACACAACCGTCAACGCCGCCCTGGGGCTGACGTGGCACGCCCAGTGCTACGACGTCAGCGCCGTTTACAAACAGGACCAGTACGACCGCTCGGTTTCGCTGTGGGTGTCCATCCTTGGCTTCAACACTCCGAGTATCGGCTTTACCGAGCGCGTCAGCCCGTAAGGCCGACAACGCCATGTCCCGCGCTGACGAATCCGCAGAAATCCGCATCCTGCCCTCCGAACTGGCCGACCAGATCGCTGCTGGCGAGGTGGTCGAACGCCCGTCGAGCGTGGTCAAGGAACTCGTCGAAAACGCCCTGGACGCCGGCGCCAGACGCATCACCGTCGACATCGAGCGCGGCGGCCAGGGGCTCATCCGCATCAGCGACGACGGCGCGGGCATTCCGCCGGACCAGTTGCCCTTGGCCGTGACGCGGCACGCCACAAGCAAGATCGCCTCGTTTCACGACCTGATGCGCGTGGCCAGTTTCGGTTTTCGCGGCGAGGCCCTGGCGAGCATTGCCTCGGTCTCGCGCTTGACCATCACCTCGCGTGCCGGGCGAGACGAGGCGTATGCCCTGGACGTGGAGCACGGCCGCTTGGGCGAGGTGCGGCCTGCAGCCTTGGCCAAAGGAACGGTCGTTGAAATCCGCGACCTGTTCGCCAACGTCCCGGCCCGCCTGAAATTCCTCAAGACCGAGGCCACCGAGGCCAGACGCTGCCACGAGGTTGTGGCCCGCATGGCCTTGGCGCATCTGGACACGGGCTTCGTCATCTCCTCGGGCGGCCGCTCGCTTTTCCGCTTCACGGCCGGGCAGACCTTGCTTGCCCGTCTGGCCGTACTCTGGCCCCCGGCCATCTGCGAAGGGCTCATGGAGATCGACCGCGCCCGGGACGGAATGCGGCTTAGCGGACTTGCGGGCAACCCGCTCAAGGCCCAGGCCAGGCCCGACCGCATGCTCTTCTTCGTCAACGGCCGCCCCGTGCAGGACAGACTGCTCGCCAGCGCCGCCCGCGAGGCCTACAAGGGCCGCCTGCTGGCCCGCGAATACCCTCAACTCACGCTGTTCCTCGAACTCGATCCGCTGGAAGTGGACGTGAACGTGCATCCGGCCAAGCTCGAAGTACGCTTCCGCGACGAGCAAGCCGTGTTCAGGCTGGTGCGCCAAGCCTTGGCCGACGCCCTGGACGCTTCCGCACCCGCAGGCTACGCCCTCGCGCCGCGAGGCATTCCCGAAGCCGGCCGCGCTGCGGACAAAAAAGGTCTCTTCGGATACGCACGCAGGGGCGAGGCGACACAACCCGACCGCCCCTCGGAGTTTCTCCGCGCCCCGGCGGATCGCCCTTCCTCCCTCGACCTGCCCGCACACCAACCCCTTGCCCAACGGGCCAAGTTCTCGCCCTACCAGGACTTCTCAACACACGCCCAAACCTCGCCTCAGAACGACCGTCCCCCCCAAAGCGCCTCCGCGCCCCGCCGAGACCCGGAGATATTTCCCGAACGCACGGCAGCCCCCTCGCTGCACGGCATGCGTTACCTGGGCCAGATCGAGGCCACCTACCTGCTCCTGGCCCTGCCCGACGGGAGCCTGGGCATCCTCGACCAGCACGCGGCGCACGAACGGGTGCTCTACGCGGCCATGCGCGAGCGGGGAACGAGCGGCCAGTCCATGCCGCTGGCCCTGCCCATCGAGATGCGGCTGCATCCGTCCCAAGCCGCCCGGCTGGGAGAGGCCTGGCAGGAGCTTCGCTCGCTCGGTTTCGGCCTGTCCGCCGACGCGGACCTCTTGCGGATCACGTCCACGCCGCCCTCGCTCACGGCGGGCGCGGCGCGCGAGTACGTCGAGGCCGCCCTGAGCGGCCAGTCCGGATCGCTCGAAGACCTTTGGGTGCTGCTCTCCTGCAAGACGGCGCTCAAGGCCGGCACCCCGCTCGCCCGCGACGAGGCGCTCGGGCTCATCGAGGCCTGGCTGGCCGCGCCCGGCCGCGAGAACTGCCCGCACGGCAGGCCGACGCTCGTCCGCCTGTCGGCCGCCGATCTCGAACGCCTTTTCAAGCGCCGCTGAATCCTCTCCCGGCCATAAAGTTTTCTCCCTTCCGACCGAAAACGGATGCATGCCGCGCACAGGATGCGCGCGGAAAGGGCCTTTAGGTCCGTGCTTATGCAGGGAGGCACATCATGGCCACAGTCATTTCCATCCAGGAATTCAGGCGGCGCACGGTTCTGATCGCCCCAGCCACCGAGGCGGCGCGAAAGAAAAGCCCGTTGCGGGTATGCAAGGACGAAATCTGGGCGCACGACTTCAGCGGCCTAACCGGCGTCGTCTTCGGCGCCATGCGCATTCGGGAAATCCTCGACCACCATTTCCCGCTGCAGGAAGAGTGGAAGCACCACCTTCTGTGCGTGCTCGACATCTGCCAGCAGACCGAGGGCAGGGAGCGGGCCAAGGCGCTGGCCGAGACGATCTTCGACTTCAAAAGCTGCATCTACGAACTGACAACACCGGAAAACGCCAAGGACTTGGCCCTGGCCGTGCTCGTCCTCGAACTCATCGAGCGTTCCGCCGCGCTCAGGCTGCACGGCAGCCGCGCATAAAGGCATTCAAGGAAAGACAAAAGCCCGGTCCCGCGAATGATTCCACGCAGAAGCCGGGCTCTCTCAACGGCTTGGAAACGAAGTTCGTAGCAAACCCCGGCCCGCCGCAAGCGTTTGAAGTCTCAACCCAGCGAATCGAAGTGCTGCTCGGGCTTCTCCAAGTAGTTTTGCACGTAATCGCGCGCCCCGTCCTCCAGGCTCGTGAATTCGCGATCGTACCCGGCGCGCCGCAGCTTCTCCATGGGGGCCTCGGTGAAATACTGGTACTTGTCGCGGATGGCCTCGGGCATCTCGATGTATTCGATGTCCGGCTCGCGCCCCATGGCCGCGAACACCGCCCGGGCCAGGTCGTTCCAACTGCGCGCCTTGCCGGTGCCCACGTTGAAGACGCCGTTCACTCTCGGATTCTCCAGGAGCCACCACATGACTTCGAGACAATCCTTGACGTAGATGAAGTCGCGCTTCTGCTCACCTGGGCCGTAATCCGGCCGGTAGGACTTGAAGAGCCGAAGCCGCCCGGTTTCGCCGATCTGCTTGTGCGCCTTGCAGATCACGCTCATCATGTCGCCCTTGTGGTACTCGTTGGGGCCGTAGACGTTGAAGAACTTCAGGCTCGCGAGATGATCGAGCAACCCGGTGCTGTGCGCCCAGAGATCGAAGAGCTGTTTCGAGTAGCCGTACATGTTCAGCGGCTTGAGGCGGAGCATGGTTTCGGTGTCATCCGAAAAGCCGAGCGTCCCGTCGCCGTAGGTGGCCGCGCTCGATGCGTTGACGAAGCGGGCTCGCTTTTCGACACAGAACTTGGCCAGGATCTGGGAGTAACGCAAGTTGTTGCGCATCAGGTAGTCGGCGTCGGTCTCCGTAGTCGAGGAGCACGCGCCCATGTGCACCACGGCGCGCACGCCCCAAGGGTCGCGCCCGGCCTCGACAGTCTTCAGGAATTCGTCCTTGTGGACATATTCCTCGTAGCGCAACCGAACGAGATTTTTCCATTTCTCGTCATGCCCGAGCTCATCCACGACCACGATGCGCGAAACGCCCATCTGATTGAGCTTCCAGACGAAGGCGCTGCCGATAAATCCGGCTCCTCCCGTTACGACGTACATTGCCACTCCTTTACGCGATTTGCGTCGCTGTCAGGCGACGGCAAAACATACCCCAGGTCAGGCTGCTGAAAAAGCCCCATCTGCTGCGTTGCCGCGAATAGTCCAAATTATGGCGGATGGGAAGGTGAATGTGCTTTGAAAGACTACACAGCGAGGCCGGACCGAATTTCCACCCTTGACGGCAAAACCTCGGTGGCCTTGAGGGGGCAATTTCCTACAGAGATCGAACCAGCCGGAATACCGGCCGAACAGACGCGACGGGCTTGCCTTCGCTCACAAATTCTGCAAAATTTCCTTCTTTGCTTTCGCACGCCAGCAGGAGAAAATCCATGCGTTCCCTGATCCCCCTTGTGCTCTTCGTGCTTCTCGCCGTGTCCTGCGCCGACGCGCAAAAGCCCAACCGCGAAACGCTACGCGAGGAATTGCGCGCCATCCTCAAGGAGCACCCGGAACTGATCCTCGAAGTCCTGCGCGAGCAGCGCATCCCGCTTTACGAAATCGTGGAGCAGGGCGCGGCGGCCAAGCAGGCGGCCGAGGACAAGCGCCGCATGGAGGCCGAGCTGGCCAATCCCCTGGACCCCGGCCTCGACCCCGCGCGCCCCGTGCTCGGCCCGCTCGACGCCCCCTTCACCGTGGTCGAGTACTCCGATTTCCTGTGTCCCTACTGCGGCATCGCCGCCGAGACCATGCACGAGCTCGTGAAAAAGTATCCCGGCAAGATCCGCCTGCAATTCAAGCACTTTCCGCGCAGCGAAAACGGCCTGACCCTGGCCCGCGTCCACGAGGCCGTCGGCATGCAGGATCATGCGGCGGCCTGGGCCTTCCATGACGAAGTCTTCACCAAGCAGGAGGCCCTGCAGCGCAATTTCGCGCCGACTCTGGACGCCATCCTGGACGGCCTCGCAGCCTCGCACTCCATCGATCTGGAGCGCCTGGCCGCCAACCTCCAGAACCCGGATGTCCTCGCGCGCATCGAGAAGGACACCGCAGAGGCGCAGAAGTTCGGCTTCCGAGGCACGCCCTCCTTCGTGGTCGGCGGCGTCTCTGTGCGCGGCTCCTGGCCCCTGGCCAAATACGAGGACGTGCTCAAGCAGGTGGCCGCGGCCCGCGCGGCCCGAGGCGAAACCACGGGCACGTGCCTCGACTGCCCGGATTCGAAATAACGACACCAAGGACCCAAAAGGACGACCATGCTCGCCATCCTCGACTACAAGGCCGGCAACCAGACTTCGGTCAGCCGCGCCCTGAACTACCTGGGCATCGAAAACGTCATCACCGCGGACCCCAAAGTCATCGACCGGGCGCGCGGACTCATCTTCCCCGGTGTGGGTGCAGCCGGACAAGCCATGCGGGAGCTGACTGAAACCGGCCTTTCCGACGTGCTCAAGGAGCAGGTCTGGAAGGAAAAACCGCTACTGGGCATCTGCGTAGGCTGCCAGATCCTGCTCGACTACTCGGAAGAGAACGACACCAGGACGCTGGGCATCGTTCCGGGCCAGTGCGCGCTTTTCAACCGCGCCTGGAAGGACGAGGACGGCGAACCCATCAAGGTGCCGCACATGGGCTGGAACAGGATCGCCAAGGTCATGGACAGTTCGATCCTCGCGGGCGTCGAGCCCGAGGCCGAATTCTACTTCGTGCACTCCTACTACCCCGTGCCCAAGGACGAATTCGTCATCGCCACCACCACCTACGGCGTGGAGTTCTGCTCGGTCCACGGCCGCGAGGGGCTGTGGGCCTTCCAGTTCCACATCGAGAAGAGCGGACGGCCGGGACTGCGCATCCTCATGAACTTCGCCGACTACTGCAAGGAGGCCCGCCGTGCTCAGTAAACGCGTCATCCCCTGCCTGGACGTACGCGACGGCAGGCTCACCAAGGGCGTCAAGTTCGTGGGCAACGTGGACATCGGCGATCCCGTGGAGAGCGCCCGCCACTACTACGAGCAGGGCGCGGACGAGATCGTCTTCTACGACATCACGGCCTCGCACGAGGGCCGGGGGATATTCCTAGACGTGGTCGAGCGCGTGGCCTCGCAGATATTCATCCCCTTCTCCGTGGGCGGCGGCATCCGCACCGTGGAGGACATGCGGGCCGTGCTGCTCGCGGGCGCGGAGAAGGTCTCGGTGAACTCCGCCGCCGTGGGCAACCCGGACATCATCAGCCAGGGCGCGGCCCAGTTCGGCTCGCAATGTGTGGTCGTGGGCATGGACGTGCTCAAGGTGGGCGTCTCGGAGCAGACGCCCTCGGGCTACGAGATCGTCATCCACGGCGGACGCAAGCGCATGGGGCTCGATGCCGTGGAGTGGGCCAGGACCTGTGAGGCGCTGGGCGCGGGCGAACTGTGCGTCAATTCCATCGATGCGGACGGCACCAAGGACGGCTACGAGCTGACCCTGACCCGGATGATCGCCGAGGCCGTGTCCATCCCGGTCATCGCCTCGGGCGGCGCGGGAAGCCCCCAGCACATGGTCGAGGCCGTGACCGAGGGCAAGGCCACGGCCGCTCTCATCGCCTCCATCGTGCACTACGGCGAGTACACCATCCCGGATATCAAAAACTACATGGCGGACAAGGGCGTGAAAGTGCGCTCCGTCTGGTAGCCGCCGCTACTTCTAAGGATACCCATGACCCTCGGCGCAAACAGCCTGCTTTTGTCCATCGACACGGCCTTTCTGGCCAAGGTGGCGCGCCAGTACGGCCTGCCCCACATCTCCCCGGCGGACATCCGCGCGGCCCTTGAGCGCGAAGGCTACGACGTCGTGGAGACTTACGCCGCGGTAATCCGCGAGACGCCCGATTCCCTGGACGAACGCGAGGTGGGTGAAAAGCATAACCTGTTCGAGAAGCGCCGCTACGCCCTGGAACTGGCCGGGGCCACGGTCATCGCCAGTCCCTCGTGCAAGATGGAGTACGGCTACAAGCAAAGCGACGACCAGCGGCTGGTGGTCAAGAGCCTGTCCTTTTGCCTGCGCGTGCGGCCACGCTTCCTGTGCCTGGTGGCGGGGGATCGCGACTACATCCCGCTCGTGGAGGAGTTGCGCGCCGAGGGCATCCGCACCATCCTGCTCTCCTACGAGTCGTTTCGCTCGGGCGACCTGACCCGCCTTTCCTGGCGGGTGCGCGAGATCGCGGACTTCATCGAGCTGCCGCGCGTGAGGAGCGAAAACGCCCAGACGCGCGACCACGACGCCGAACGTCTGGCCGGATCGCTGTTCCCCGAACGGGGCGAATGACGGCACGGTCGGCATAACGCCAAAAACAACAAAGCCCCGCGTGATTTCTACACGCGGGGCTTTCAAATTGTCGACAGATTTCGTCCCGCAGACCGGTAAAAAGCTCTTGCGTTCATTCCTCGCGAGAGAAAACGCCGCTCTTGCCGCCGGACTTGTAGAGCAGCCGCACAGCGTCGATGACGATGTCCTTCTGCACGGCCTTGCACATGTCGTAGAGTGTGAGCGCGGCCACACTGGCCGCGGTCATGGCTTCCATCTCCACGCCGGTGCGGTTCGTGGTCCGCGCCTCAGCCGTGATGTGGATGCAGCACGCGGCCTCATCGATCTCAAAGGTCACGTCCGCGAAGTCGAGCGGCAGGGGATGACACAGGGGGATGAGGTCGGCCGTGCGCTTCGCGGCCAAAATGCCCGCGATCTTGGCGCTGGCCAGGGCGTCGCCCTTGGGCAGGGCCTTGTCAGCCAAAAGCGCAAGGGTCGCGGCCGAAACGCGCACCACGGCCCCGGCCCGGGCCACGCGGCGGGAAGGTTCCTTCCCGCCCACGTCCACCATGCGGGTCTCGCCCTGCTCGTCGATGTGGGTCAGACGCTCGGACATGCCCCCTCCGCGCTATTTTCCGGTGACGGTCTTGGTCGCCTTGTCGAGGAATCGCTTGACCTTGGCCATGGGCTTGTCTTCTTCCAGACGCAGGAATTCACGCAGGAGTTCTTCCTGCTTCTTGCTGATCTTCTTGGGGATGCGCACCGTGACTTCGACCAGGAGATCGCCGCTGCCGCCACCGCTCAAGTGCGGTAACCCCAAGCCGCGAAGCTGGAAGACCTCTCCGCTCTGGGTTCCTTTGGGGATATCCATGGGCACGGTCCCGTCCAAGGTGG
The DNA here is from genome assembly GCF_000422245.1 of Alkalidesulfovibrio alkalitolerans DSM 16529. Taxonomy (NCBI): domain Bacteria; kingdom Pseudomonadati; phylum Thermodesulfobacteriota; class Desulfovibrionia; order Desulfovibrionales; family Desulfovibrionaceae; genus Alkalidesulfovibrio; species Alkalidesulfovibrio alkalitolerans. Next base: position 71,583 of record NZ_ATHI01000007.1, on the reverse strand, counting down.
GCACCTCCACACGGTCGCCCAGGATCGCCTGGATCACGGAGATCTCCACATCGACCACCAAATCCTGTCCCTGACGCCGGAACGTGGGGTCTTCCTCGACGTACATGACCACGTACAGATCGCCCGGAGGCCCGCCGTACAGGCCCGGCTCGCCCTCTCCCCGAAGCCTGAGGCGGCTGCCGGTGTCCACGCCCGCAGGCACCTTGACCTTGAGCTCGCGCACTTCCTGAATCGAGCCCTGGCCCAAGCAGCGCGGACAGGGGTCGCGGACCACGCTGCCCTCGCCCTTGCAGGATGGGCACGGCATGGCGATGCGGAAAAATCCCTGAGCCTGCTGCACCTGTCCCGATCCCTGGCAGCGCGGACAGGTTTCGGGTCGTGTGCCGGGCCTGGCGCCGGAGCCGTCGCACTCGGGGCACTTGGCCTTGCGCGGGATCTTCAGGGTGACTTCGGTGCCCCTGGCCGCGTCCATGAACGACAGCTTCAGGTTGTAGCGAAGATCCGCCCCGGCAGTGGGCCTGGGCCCACCACCGCGTCCCGAAAAGCCGAAGAACTCCCCGAAAATGTCGGAGAAGGTGCTGAAAATGTCCTCGCTGGAGGAGAATCCCGGTCCGAAGTCGCCCGCGTCGTGGCCGAAGCGGTCGTAACGCGCCCGCTTCTGGGAATCGCGTAGGACTTCATAAGCCTCGGCGGCTTCCTTGAACCTGTTCTCGGCCTCCGGGTCGTCCGGGTTGCGGTCGGGATGGTTCTCGAAGGCGAGCTTGCGGTAGGCTTTCTTGATCTCGTCATCCGAGGCGTCTCGGGAAACCCCGAGAACCTCGTAATAGTCGCGTTGTGTCGCCATTGCCTGCTACTTGGGTTCGCGGGCCAGGAAAATGCCGGCCTCTGGAATATCCTCGGCGGGGAGAACCTTGATCGCGGCAATCTCGCGCAGCGCGGCCACGATCTCTTTGTTCTTGGTCTCCACGAGCGGAGTGTAGCCTTCGCGGTACTGCCGCACACGCTTGATGGCCATCTGGGTGATCAAAAAGCGGTTGTCCACCCGCTCCAGGCAATCCTCGACTGTGATGCGCGCCATATGCCGTCTCCTTGCTGAATGAAAAAGATAACGGGTCAAAGCGCCGTGGCAAGGGGGCCTCGCCCCACGAGCGGTGCCCCCGGCTGCCCGTCTCTCCCGTCCGGCGGCGAACCGCCGGGCGAAAGCCGTTATTGATACGTGATGGACGTCTCCCAGGTCAAGGGGGCTTTTGGGCTTCGCGGGCCGGGCCTCCTGGCGGTTTCAGCCGCCTTGCCCCCAGGACGCATTCCGGCTACAAGGCCGGGCAAACGCACCGGACAAGTAGGAAATCCGCCTTGAAAGCCTGCCGCCCGGTGTTGGAAATAACGACGACGAAATCTGGAATTCCCGCATGGGTACCCTTGGAAGACTGAACTACATCCAGAAGAAAGTCCTGGGCAAGACCGGACTGTTCATGAAGGAGACCGGCCAATTGCACGACGGCGCGCGCGTGGGCGTGGCGCTTTCGGGCGGGGTGGACTCCTTTCTCCTCACGAAGCTTTTGCTGCTCAGGCGGCAGATCGTGCCCTTCGATTTCGAGCTCATGGCCTTGCACGTCAATCCGGGCTTCGACACCACATGCCACGCCCCGCTCGTGGACTGGTGCTCGCGCCACGGCCTAGCCAGCCACTTCGAGGTCATGACCATCGGCCCGGACGCACATTCAGAGAAGAATCTCAAGAAATCCGCCTGTTTCTACTGCGCCTGGTTCAGGCGCAAGAAGCTTTTCGAATTGTGCTCGCGCTACAACCTGACGCACCTAGCCTTCGGCCACACCGGAGACGATCTGGTGGCCACGCTCTTCATGAACATGACCAAGACGGCCACCATGCAGGCCATGGCCGGCCGGTCGTCCTACTTCGGCGGGCGCCTGACCCTCATTCGTCCCATGCTCCTTTTGCGCAAGAAGGACATCGTCAAGGCTGCGACCGCCTTCGACCTGCCCGTGGTCAAGAATCCCTGTCCATCATCGGGAACGAGCGAGCGGGCGAGCGTGGAGCAGCATCTTTCGACCATGTTTCCGGACCGGAAGAGCCGCGAAAACGTATTCAGAGCGGTCACTCGCTGGCAGCTTGACTTGGACCGCGTGGTGGACTAGACGAACCCCTGACGAGGCCCCGACATTACGCATTCGTCCGTTGCGTCGGCGACGAGCACTTCAGTGCGCATACTAAGGAGCCCAGATGCTGTTCAAAAAATATCACATCGTCATTTTCCGGGATGGCATCGGTCAATGCCGGAAATTGCGGTGCAGCGGCTGGATCATCGCCACGCTGCTTTTTTTTGTGGTCGCCCTGGGCGCGGGCAACGTGTACTTCTGGCAGTATTACCAGCAGTTCTCGACACTTGAGCGCAGTCTCGTGGAATCCGAAAAGACTGTCCACGAACAGAAAACACAACTCGTCTCTTTGGCCTCCAAAATCAAGAATATCGAGAAGGACCTGAACCGCATCAGGACCTTCGACTCGAAGCTCCGGGTCATGATCAACGCCGAACCCGGGCAGCCGCAGAACGTCAGCGCCCTGGGCGGTCCCGAGGGCAACACGTTCTCCAAGAACTACCTGACGCTCTACCGCCAGGAACTCCTGGCGCGCAAGATGCACAACTACCTGCGCCAGCTCTCCACCGAGGCCCGGCTTGAGGAAGTCAAGCAGCAGGACCTCATCCAGAACATCCGTCAGAACCGCGAAGCGCTGGCCTCCACACCGTCCATCTGGCCTACCGAAGGCTGGATCACTTCGACCTTCGGCTACCGCACCTCGCCCTTCACCGGCAAACGCGAATTCCATAAGGGCCTGGACATCTCCGCGCCGCACGGCACCCCCATTTACGCCCCCGCAAAAGGCAAGGTTTCGTTCACTGGCCGCGACGGCGCATACGGTCTGGCCATGAACCTCGACCACGGCTCGGGCATCAGCACCAAGTACGCCCACCTGCACCGCGTGGCGGTCAAACCCGGCCAGACCGTGAGCCGGGGAGAACTCATCGGCTACGTGGGGAACACGGGCCGAAGCACCGGCCCGCACCTGCACTACGAAGTGCGGCTCAACGGCGTGCCGGTCAATCCCATGCGCTACATCCTGAACTGATCAAGCCAGCATGACCTCGCGCCATTGCCCCTTCCATCGTTGATGGAAGGGGCTTTTTTCGCGCCGCCGATCGACACGGTTTTCGTTGCCGCCCGGCCCTTTCCCCGGTAAAGACATCCCCCATGTGCGGCATCGCTGGATTCATCGAGGCGCGCGCGCCCGACTTCGACGCCCATGAGCTTTGCCGGTTCATGGGCGAAGCCATGCGCCATCGCGGCCCCGACGCACAGGCGTCCGTCTGGCTTCCCGAGCGTGGCCTGGGTCTGGCGCACGCCAGACTCGCCATCATCGACCTTTCGCCCTTGGGCACCCAGCCCATGTGGTCCGCAGACAAGCGCCTGTGCGTGGTCTTCAACGGCGAGATATTCAATTTCCACGAGATCAGAAAGGAACTTTCGGACGCAGGCATCGCCCCGGAAGGTGGCTTCATGGGCGGTTCGGACACCGAAGTGTTGCTGGCCGCCTGTCGTGCCTGGGGCGTCCGTGCCGCTGTCGAGCGTTTCGTGGGCATGTTCGCCTTCTCCCTGTGGGACGACGACGCCAAGACGCTGACTTTGGCGCGCGACAGACTGGGCATCAAGCCCCTGTACTACGGCCTCTCGGAATCCGGTTTCGTCTTCGCCTCCGAACTCAAGCCGCTCCTCAAACATCCGCGTCTTGCGCGCCGCCTGGACCACGGCGCGCTTTCGCTCTACTGCCGTTTCCTCTACGTTCCCGACCCCCTCTGCATCCTGGACGGGCTGGCCAAGCTGCCGCCGGGCTCGATGCTGACCCTCTCCCGCGAAGACGTAATCCGACGCGCTCTCCCCGATCCCGTCCGTTACTGGAAGGTCGAGGACGTCGCCCTTGCGGGCTTCGAAGCCCCCCTGCCCGCCGCCGAAGCCGAAGATGCGCTGCTTGACGCTTTGCGCGAGTCCGTGCGCCTGCGCCTCGTTTCTGACGTGCCACTAGGCGCGTTCCTTTCCGGCGGCATCGATTCATCGCTGATCACGGCCCTGATGCAGGAACAGTCAGGCGAAGCGGTGCGCACCTTCACCATCGGCTTCGCCGAGGATGGCTACGACGAAGCCGCGCACGCCCGCGCCGTGGCCGCGCATCTGGGCACGAACCACACCGAGCGCGTCCTGACCTCGCAAGACGCCCTGGACATCGTCCCGCGCCTGCCCGAGTTCTTCGACGAGCCCTTTGCCGACAGTTCGCAGATTCCCACCCACCTCGTCTCGGCCATGGCCCGCGAACACGTCACCGTGGCCCTGTCCGGCGACGGCGGGGACGAGCTTTTCGGCGGCTACAACCGCTACTTGACCGGACCAAAGCTGTGGGACGGCCTGTGTCGCGTGCCCGGCCCCCTGCGCCGCAAAGGCCAGGACATCCTGCGTGGCCGGGGCGAGCGCATGGCCGCGCGCCTGTACTCCCTGGCCGCCCCCTTCCTGCCGCCGGGCATCCGCCAACTCGCGGCCCGCGACAAGATGCAGAAAATCGTGGAGGCTATCGCCGCCGAAAGCCGCGAGGATTTCTACGCCGGACTGGTCTCGATCTGGCGCGAGACAAGGCCCCTCATGCGGGGCGCGGCGGCCCCGGCCTGCCTGGTCGACGAGCCGCCCGAAAGCCTCGCGCGCCTGCCCTTCGCCGCCTTCATGATGGTCATGGACGCCATGACCTACCTGCCTGGCGACATCCTGACCAAGGTGGACAGAGCAAGCATGGCCGTGGGCCTCGAAGCCCGGGTGCCGCTCCTCGACCACCGTCTCGTGGCCCTGGCCTGGCGCGTTCCCCTGGAGCAAAAGATCGGCCCCGAAGGCGGCAAGCGCATCCTGCGCCGCCTGCTCGCGCGCTACCTGCCACAGGAGATCATGGATCGCCCCAAGCAAGGCTTCGCCGTGCCCATCGACTCCTGGCTGCGCGGACCGCTCAAGGGACTGGCCACGGATCTCCTTGCCCCCGCCCGCCTGCGCGGAGCGGGGGTTTTCTCCCCGGACGTGGTGAGCCAAATCCTTGACGAACATCTGCGCGGCGAGCGCAACCATCAGCACCGGCTGTGGGCGCTCATCATGTTCGAGGCTTGGCGCGAAGCCCATCTCTCCTGACGCGCCGGGAGCCTGCGACCCAAGCCCTGACCACGGGCCCGCGCATGGTCCGCTTCTTGCTCATGCCACGGCGGCATGAACATCTTCAACTTCGATCCGGCCACCACCTTCAGCCTTTTGCTGACGATCATCCGCGTCAGTCTGGTGGTCTTTCTGCTGCCGTTCTTCGGCGCCTCCAACGTCCCGACCCAGGTCAAGGCCGCCTTGTGCCTGGCATTTTCCCTGGCGGTCTGGCCGCAGCTCTCGTTTCCCGGCCAAGCCATGCCTGCGAGCATCTGGGCCATCCTGATCATGCTCCTGGGCGAACTCGTGCTCGGCATGCTCCTGGGGTTCGTGGTCCGCTTCATGTTTGCCGCCGTGCAGTTCGGCGGAGCTATCATCGACTTTCAGATGGGCTTCGGCATGGTCAACACCGTGGACCCCCTGACCGGACAACAGGAGCCCGTGACCTCCCATTTCCTGTACATGGTCACCTTGCTGACCTTCCTTGCGCTCAACGGACACCTGTACCTGCTCAGCGGTCTGACGCGCACCTTCGAACTCATCCCGCCCGGAGGGATCATCCTCTCGGCCCGGCTCGGCGAAAAAGTGATCGAATTGGCCGGTAGCATCTTCATTCTCGGCGTCAAGGTCGCCGCGCCGGTCATGGTCGCGGTCCTGCTCGTGGATATCGCCCTGGCGCTCATTTCCCGCGTGGCGCCGCAGATGCACCTGCTGGTCTTCGGCTTCCCCCTGAAGACCAGCGTAGGCTTCATCTTCCTCGGCCTGATCTTCACCTCTCTCGCCAGGTTCACCGGCGAATTCATCGCGGGCCTGGGCACAACCCTCGACGTCATCCTGCGCATCGCGGCGGGACTGCCGGTCAGGTGAACGGAAGCGATCCATGGCCCAGAGCGACCCGAGCAAAACAGAACTCCCGACCGAACGCCGCATCAAAAAGGCGCGCGAAAAAGGGTCGGTGGCCAAAAGCCAGGACTTCACCAAGAGCGTCGTCCTCTTGTTGGGCACGATCGCCGTCTATTTTCTTACGGGACACATTGCTACACAGATCAAAAGCATCTTCATCTGGTTCTTCCAGGACGGACTGACCTCGTTCGAGGCCACCCCCGCAGGCATCTACGACCTTTTCGTGATGATCGCCACCCGGCTTGCGATCATTCTTCTGCCCGTCTTCGCGGTGCTGGCCCTGACCTGCTTCGTCGTGCTCCGGGTTCAAGTGGGGCCGCTGTGGGCGCCCAAGGTCTTCGAGTTCAATTTCAAGATCTTCGACGTGGCCAAGGGATTGCAGCGAATATTCCTCAGCCCCAAGACGTTCATCAATCTCGGCAAGAGCCTCTTGCAGGCCTGCGCCGTGGCCGTGGCGCCCTATCTGGTGCTCAAGGCCGAGGCAGGCAACCTGCTGCCCCTATTCTACGCCTCTCCGCTAGAGATCGCGACCTACATCCTGCACCTGATGTTTCTCATGTTCTCCTACGCCCTCGTGGCCATGATCATTATCGGCGCCCTCGATCTAGTCTACCAGCGCTGGGACTATACCGAGCAACTCAAGATGACCAAGCACGAGGTCAAGGACGAGCGCCGCCAGGCCGAGGGAGATCCAAAGGTCAAGCAGAAGCAGCGCCAGAAGATGCTTGAAACCATCGCCAAACGGATGATGGAGGCCGTTCCTAAGGCCGACGTGGTCATCACCAACCCCACCCACTACGCCGTGGCCCTGCAATACGATCCGCTGACCGCGCCCGCTCCCATCGTCGTGGCCAAGGGCTTGGACCATCTGGCCCTCAAGATCAAAGACGTCGCCAGGGAGCACAACGTGCCCATCCGCGAGAACAAGCCCCTGGCACGAGCCTTGTATAAGCAGGTCGAGGTCGGGGACATGATCCCCGAGGAAATGTACCAGGCGGTGGCGGCAATCCTCGCCCAGATCAAGCGGACCTCCAGCAACGGTCCGATCGTCTCCTGAAACTGAAGTCACGAAAAGGATGTCGGAAAAATGGCCGGAGCTTCGGACAAATTCGCCGGAATGAGCATCGACTACCAGAAGTTCGCCAAGCAAGGCGACATTCTGCTTGCCGCCGGCGTGGTGACGATCCTTTTCGTCATGCTCGTTCCCGTGCCCACACTGCTTCTGGATTTCATGCTCACGATTTCGATCTCGCTGGCCATGGTCGTGCTCGTAACCACCATGTTCATGAACTCGCCCATGGAGTTCTCGATCTTTCCCTCCGTGCTCCTCGTAACGACCATGCTGCGCTTGGCCCTGAACGTGGCCACGACGCGCGCCATTCTCCTCCACGGCAATGAAGGGTCGGACGCCGCGGGCTCGGTCATTCAGTCTTTTGGCGAATTCGTGGTCGGCGGCAACTACCTGATCGGCGTGGTCATCTTCCTCATCCTCTTCATCCTCAACAAGGTCGTCATCACCGCAGGCACCACGCGCATCGCGGAAGTGGCTGCCCGTTTTACCTTGGACGCCATGCCCGGCAAACAGATGGCAATCGAGGCCGATCTCAATGCCGGACTCATCGAGGAGAAAGAGGCCACGCGGCGGCGCGAGACGGTCCGCAAGGAGGCCGACTTCTACGGCGCCATGGACGGTGCGTCCAAGTTCGTGCAGGGCGACGTGAAAGCGGGCATGATGATCACGGCCGTGAACATCATCGGCGGCCTGTTCATCGGCATCGCCATGAAGGGTATGAGTTGGCGCGAGGCTGCCGAGGTATACACCCTGCTGACCATCGGTGACGGCTTGGTCTCGACCATCCCGAGCATCATCATCGCCACCTCGGCGGGCATCATCGTCTCGCGCGCCGCGGCCGAGGCGAAGATGGGCGAGGAATTCATCGGCCAGTTCACCATGCACCCGCGCGCCCTGCGCCTGGTTTCCGTCATTCTGCTGATCTTCGGCATCGTGCCGGGCATGCCCACGCTGCCCTTCCTCGCCCTTTCGGGCATCGTCTTCCTGGTCTCGCGCGTCGCGGCCAAAAACGTTGCCGAGATGGAGGAAGCCTCGTCCGACAAGCGGCCGGACGCCTCACGCGCCCTGGACACTCCCGAGGAGGTGCAGGCGCTCCTGCCCCTGGACACTCTGGAACTGGAGGTCGGCTACGGGCTCATCCCGCTCGTGGACGAGGAACAAAACGGCAACCTTCTGGCCCGCATCCGCTCCATCCGGCGACAGTTCGCCCTGGACATGGGCGTCATCATTCCGTCGCTGCACCTTCGCGACAACCTGCAACTCAATCCGGGGCAGTATTCCGTGCTGGTCAAGGGCAACGAACTGGCCTCGGCCGAAATCCTGGTGGACCACCTGCTGGCCATGGACCCCGGCGACGTGAAGCACCGCATCAAGGGTGTGGAGACGCGCGAGCCCGCCTTCAATCTTCCGGCCTTGTGGGTGCCGGAGGCCCAGAAAGAAGAGGCCATGCTCGCGGGCTACACCGTGGTCGATCCCTCGACGGTCATCGCCACGCACCTTACCGAAGTCTTCAAGCGCAACCTGCACGAGTTCCTTGGACGGCAGGAAGTCCAGGCCCTGCTCGACAATCTGCACAAACGCGCGCCCAAGGCCGTAGATGATCTCGTACCCGGCGTGATGCAGATCGGCACGGTCCAGAAGGTGCTGCAGAACCTGGTGCGCGAGAACGTCTCCATCCGCGACCTCCTGACCATCGTCGAGGCCTTGGCGGACTACGGCCAGGGCATCAAGGACCCGGATCAGCTCACCGAATACGTGCGCTCGCGCATGGGCCGGACCATCGTCAAACAATACTTGGCCAAAGACGGTACCCTGCCGATCATCACCCTGGACCACTCCATCGAGCGGCATCTGCAGGAATCCCTGCGCCAGACTGATCAGGGGGCCTACATGGCGCTCGACCCCATGAAAGCCCAACAGATCATCCAGGCCATCAACAACGTCACCGAGGCCGCCCTGGTTACGGACGGGCAGCCGGTGCTCCTGACTTCTCCGGTCATCAGGGCGCATTTGGCCCAGATCGTGCTTAGGTTCATCCCGACATTGCCTGTTGTCTCGCAAGCGGAGATTCCGGCGGAGATCAGGCTGCAAACCCTAGCCGTGGTGGAACTGAACAATGCGGGTTAAGACGTTTCGCGGCAAGAACACGAAGGCCGTGCTGGACCAGGTGAAGCGGGAGCTCGGAGCGGGCGCCGTGATCCTCTCCACGCAGTCCAAGCGGGAAAACGGCATCTGCTTTTGCGAAGTCATGGCCGCCGTGGAGCATGAAACGCCCGGCGACGGTGCAGGACAATCCGGCCCCGGCGGCGGAGCCTCACCCGACTCGGACACACGGGAGGACGTCATGAGCCTCAAGCGCGAATGGGGACAGATCAAAGAGGTGCTGCTCGGCCTGGCCGGAGACCGCATCGACCTCGAAAGCCTCACCCCGCTGCAGCAGCAGGGCCTGCGCTTTCTCGAAGAAGACGGAGTCCATCGTCAGGTGGTGATCCGACTTTTCGCGCGTCTGAGTCGCGATCGCGACTGCTCGCTGCTCAAGGCGCTCTCCGAGGTCGTGCCTGTCAGGGCGCTGACGCCCGCCGCCTTCCCCCACAAAGTGCAGGCATTTTCAGGGCCGAGCGGCGTGGGCAAGACGACGCAGCTCATCCGCATGGCCCTTGCCGTGCAGAAAGCCTCGCCCAAGGCCCGCATCTGCCTCGTCAGCGCTGACTGCGAGCGCGGCAAGGGACGCCTTCTGCTCAAGCACTACGCCCAGCTCTCGAAGATGACCTTTCGCGAAATCCACGGTCCCGACGACGCGGCCGACGTCATGGCCGCCCTGCACGGCTTCGATCGCGTCTTCGTCGATCTGCCCGCAGTGGCGCGCGGCAAACGCCTGGGGAACGTGCTGCGCGAACTCGGAATGGCCGAGATTCCCTCCATGGACGTGCACCTGCTCCTTTCGCCGCATTACGCGCCAGCCCAGATCGACAGCTTCCTGGACACCTACCGCACCGCCAAAACGGTTTCCCTGATCTGGACGAAGCTCGACGAAGCCTGTACGTTCGGGTCGATCGTCAACGCGGCCGAATCCTGCGGACTGCCCACGAGCGCCCTGGTCGGCGGTCCCGGACTCCGCGACGCGGCCCCGTTGACCGAGGCCATGACCCTGTGGAAGCTGCTCTTCAAGCATGAACTGCCCAAGGCCGCGCAAGACGCCCCCCGTCAGGGCCACGCGACAGGGCAGGCGGCCTAAGGCGCAAAGGAACGTGACGCAGATGGCCAACTACCCCTTGGTGCTCTCCGTGACCTCCGGCAAGGGAGGCGTGGGCAAGACCAACCTTTCGGTGAACCTCGCCTGCCGTCTGGCCGCTCTCGGCCGCCGGGTGGTGCTCATGGACGCCGACCTGGGGCTGGCCAATGTGGACGTCCTGCTGGGCCTGGCTCCCGAGCGTACGCTTTTTCATCTCTTCCACGAGGGGGTTTCCGTCGAGGACATCCTCCTGCCCACGGAATACGGCTTCAGCATCCTGCCCGCCGCCTCGGGCGTGGAGGGTATGCTCTCTCTCTCCACGGGCCAAAAGCTCGAACTCCTCGAATCCATGGACAGCCTCGAAAACGAGGTGGATTTCCTGATCGTGGACACGGGCGCGGGCTTGAGCGACAATGTACTTTACTTCAATCTGGCCGTGCAGGAGCGCCTGCTCGTTGTCACGCCCGAACCCACGTCCCTGACCGATGCCTATGCCGTGATCAAAGTGCTCAAGAATTCCCACGGCATCGACAGATTCCGGGTCGTGATCAACATGGCTCCCGACGTCAAGACCGCGAAGAACGTGTTCACCACGCTGTACAAAGCTTGCGACCATTTTCTGGACGGCGTCTCGCTCGACATGGTGGGTCATGTGCCGCCGGACGAGGCCGTGCGCCGGGCGGTGATCGCCCAGGTACCCTTCTGCATCCGCTCACCCGAAAGCCCGGCCGCGCGCGCCGTGGCCGGGATCGCGGACGCGGTCAACTGCTGGCAGCCAGCCACGAGACTCGATGGAAACATCAAATTCTTCTGGAAAAAGATCCTCTTCCAGGAACAGTCCGTGGCGTAGGCTCGAACGTGGCGAAACCACGTTCGACGACCTGCCGCACCGGGACAAGGAAGAGATCGTCCGCCACTACGCGCCCAAGATCAAGATCATCGGGCTGCGTCTGAAGGCGAAGCTGCCCCGCAACATCGAGCTGAACGAGCTCATCAGCGCGGGCTCGCTCGGCCTTCTCGAAGCGCTCAAGAAATTTGACGCCTCGCACAACATCAAGTTCGAGACCTACGCCGAAAACCGCATCAAGGGGGCAATGCTCGACGAGTTGCGCCGCCTGGACTGGTTCTCGCGCAATCTGCGTCAAAAAATTAGGCTCATCGAAGAGACCTCACGCCGCATCGAAGGCGAGACAGGCAGCCCGGCAAGTCTCGACGATCTTGTGCGCGAAACGGGTCTCAGCGAGAAGGACGTGGATTACGGTCTGGAAATGATGCAAAATCAGGTCTGCGTGAGCCTGGAGACCCTGTCCGAGAACCTGGCCTCCATGAAGAAAGCCAGCCATGAAAACGACCCGTTCCATCTGACGGCTTTTCAGGAAATCGTTGACAAAATCGCCTCCCTTATTGATGAATTGACGCCACGCGAAAAACTCGTATTATCTCTTTATTACGGCGAAGAACTGAATATGCGGGAGACGGCCGAGGTCATGGACATAACAGAAGGCCGCGTTTCGCAACTTCACTCACAAGCCCTCGGAAAGCTCCGTATCCTCTTCAAGGAGCACTACGAGGGCGACCTCACTTAACGAGACCGGAGCAGTCATGGCCGCCAATCCGAATATGCGCATCCTCGTGGTGGACGACTTCTCGACGATGCGCCGCATCGTGCGCAACATTCTCAAGCAACTCGGCTTCAACAACGTTGTCGAGGCGGACGACGGCTCCACCGCGTGGGAGATCCTGAACAAGGACAAGATCGATTTCATCGTCTCTGACTGGAACATGCCGCAGATGACCGGCATCGAACTCCTGCGCAAGGTGCGGGCCAGCGAGGAGTTCGCGGACCTGCCGTTCCTCATGGTCACGGCCGAGGCGCAGCAGGAGAACATCATCGAGGCCGTGCAGGCCAAAGTCTCCAATTACATCGTCAAGCCTTTCACGGCCGACACGCTGGGGCAGAAGATCGAAAAGATCTTCGGAAAATAGACGGGCCTCGGTAGGCCTTCTCTCAAGGGGCGAGGATGGTTTTCATGGTTCCCGACGGCGACGATCCGCTCGGCGCCGCCAATCCCCTGGGAGGCGGTTCCCAAGAGGAGAAGGCCAGACTCGACGAACGGAACCTCGATGAAAGCGACGAGGTTCCCAGGGCGTTGCAGAAGGTCGAACTCGACCTCGACGACGCCCCCTTCCTCGAAGAAGAGGAAGATGAACCCGAAGAGGACATCTCGGCCGAAGAGGCGCTGGCCCAGGCGGCTCCGGCCGAAAAGAAACGCGTCATCGCCGTCCCGGCATGGCTGACCAAGAAATTCCTGTTTTTCGCCGCAGGCGGCCTTGCGCTGCTGCTCGCCGCAATCCTCGCCATCGTACTCTGGCCTGAAAAGACTCCCGAGCCGGACGAACCGGCTGAACAGCCCATCAAAGAAGCTGAAAAACCAGCTCCCGAGGCGGTGGACCTCAACGTCACCTTTGACCCGTTCTGGATCGAACTGATCGACAAAGACGGCAAGGTACGTTTTTTGCATTTACAATTTACGATCGTCGCCACCAACAAGCTGGCCGAAGGCGAGATCTCGGCAAAGACGTTCCAGTTGCGCGATGCAGTTTACTACTACGTGAAGAACAAGGAGTTCGCGTTCCTCGCAGACACGGAGAACCTGGAGACACTGAAGAGCGACATTCTTTCGGTACTCAACAAGTTCGTCGCGCACGACAACATCGAAACGATCCTTATAGACAAATATCTGGTGCAATGATGCCGCCGCCGAACATGGTCGACCTGAATCTGCTCATCCAGCAGCTTCCCCACCTCTCCAAGGTGGCCACGGCCTTGCGCACGCATCCCGACCAGCAACGTGCCGCGCTTTTCGAAAAGGCGGTCCAGCAGCACGAACTGTCCAAGGAACAGGTCCAGGAAATAGAGCGTACCGAAAAGTCCAAGCTCGTGGACCGGGAAGGCGCGGGAGGAGGCCAGCAGGGCGACGCAGGTACCCGCCAGCATTCCAAGGGCGATTCCTCCGAGGAAATGAATACCGCGTCCAACGCCTCGCCCTGGACCGGCAATCTCATCAACATCAAGATCTGACGGCGGCGTTCATGTCGATGGAATTGCTCCTGGTCCTCCTCACCGTGTTCGAGGTTCTGCTCCTCGGATTGGTGATCGTATTTTTCCTGCGCCTGCGAAAAAGCGAGGAAGTCCTCTCCAAGCTACGCGACAAGCAGGAGGAATTGCTCAACAAGCTGCGTTTCAACACCCAGATGGAGCGTGAACTCGTGGCCTCCTTCGAGGAGCGCCAGGCAGAGCTCGCGGCCCTGGACCAAGCCCTCGCAGCCCGAGCCAAGGAGCTTTCCAAACTGCTCAAACAGGCCCAGGAAATGTCGCGTTCGCCGGAATTCCTGCGCGAGATCGTACTCACAGGGCACAAGCGCGGCAAGTCCGCTCAAGAACTCGCGCGCTCCACGGGCATGTCCGTGGACGAGGTCGAATTCATCATCGAACAGGCCGCGTCCTAACACGGCACCTCCCATGAACCGGGAGACGGTTCCCAATGCGCCAGCACCCCGACAGAGTGACCGCCTTTCGCGCCCGACATTCCCCTGGCGAAACCATTCGCGGCCGCGTACTCGAACAGGAGAGCGCCGGCCTTTATTGGATCGATGCCCAGGGCTGCCGCCTCCTGGCCCCGCTCGGCGGCGACCCCAGACCCGGAACCCTGCTCACCTTCAGCATCGCCGCACTGTGGCCCGAAATCGTGCTGCGCCTCGTGCAGTCCGATGGCGCGGCTACCCCTGCCGATCTGGCGGCCGACTATCTCGCGGCCCGCTATGCTTTCGAAGATATTTTCGCTCGCCTGGATATCTGTCCGGCAGGCGCTGAATCTCCGGCCGACCGCATCGTGCGGCTCACCGCGGAAGTTCGCGCCACCCCGGCAATTCGCGCCGCTCACCGCGCCGTGGAATGCGCCCTTGCCCCTTTGGGCGCATTCCTCGCATCCCATAAAGCCTCGCTCGCCTATCTGCCTTTCCATCTGCCCGACAGCCCGGCTCTTGAAAGACTCGCGGAGGACGGCGGGGGCCTCTCGCGGCTGACGCTCGACGGCCGCCATCCCGAGGCGGGCAGCATCCGCCTCGCGGCCACGCTGGACGACACGCGCGGCAGCTACCGGGTCGCGGCCACGAAACCAGGTGCCCTGCCGGGGTTGCTCCCGTTCCTGGAGCACGCCCTGCGTGTGGATCGCTCCGGCCGCCCTGCCCTGACCTGCCTCGGCATGCACCACGAAGCTTCGCCGCCCTCGCCGCTGCTGGCCCCCTATCTGGGCCGGGGCCCGCGTCCGAGCCTTCGCGGCCTGACCGTCTGAACCGCCCCGAGCCTCGCCTCTCTCTTCCCCCCACTCCGGCAACCGAGCTTTCCCGCCCTCCTTTCATCGCCTTTGGCGCACGATCGTCATCGCGTCGCAACGTGGCATGGTTAGGCACCTTCGGGATGAAAGCGAGAGGCGGATTGAAAACTTTTTTCATTTGGACCCCGGTTTTAATTGACAATGATTTTCATCTTCATTAAAGATGGCCTCACGTAAGCAAGGGAGCAAACGGAGGTCACCATGTGCGCAGCCATGATCGGCGGAATGACTCGACTCAGAAAGGACTATGAGAGGCTGGCCTCGGAGAGGGGGCTGAAGCTCAAATGGTTCGAGGGTTCGGAGCGCGACATCTGCGACAAGATCGGGTGCCCGTGCGCGATCATCGTGTGTACCAACAAGGTCTCGCACACGGCTAAACGTCAGGCCGAAAAGACGGCCCGCTCGCGCAACATCCCCTGCATCCTGATGCACGCCTGCGGAACGGCCGCCCTCAGGGATTGCCTGAACCGCCTCCAGTCCTGAAACCCTGAATTCCCAAAGGAGCAAGATATGTGCGCTTGCAAGGCCATCGGCGAAATCGTGAAAAGCGGCATGGACGCCTTCAACGACGGCAACCACACGGAAGCCCTGGAACGCTTGAACGAGGCTTTGGCCGAAGCCGCGCGCGTCGGCTCGCCCATCCATCAGGCCAAGATCCGCAGCAATATGGCCCTGGTGCAGCGGATGCAAGGCGATGTGCGCAGTGCGCGGCGCAACTACGAATTGGCCCTTGAAAACGTCGCGATGCGCCTCGGCGCGGACAATCCGCTCTACCAACGCATCCGGCACAACCTCGACTCCCTCCTCGCGGCCGCCTGAGCCGCGTGCCCATCCACGACCAGCCCCTGCCTTCACACGCCACACACGCCTCACGGGGAGCGCCGCCTGCCACACCGGCGCTCCCCCTCCTTCTTCCCGGCGTGCATGAATATCCGCAACGCGACCCGCTCTTGACAAACCCGCCCCAAGGTCGCACGTTTTCACCTCCATGACCCACGCGCCGCTCCCCCTCTCCCCGGACCGTCCCTGGCTGGCCCCGCTGGCCGGCTATTCCGACCTGCCCTTCCGTTTGCTGTGTCGCGCCCACGGCGCGGCCTGCTGCGAGACGGAAATGGTCAGCGGCAAGGGCATGCTCTTTTCGTCCCATGGCACGGGCCGCCTGCTGGACACCTGCCCGGCCGACCAGCCGCTCGTGGTCCAGCTTTTCGGGGCAGACCCCGAGGTCATGGCAAAAGCCGCGGAAATGGTTCTCGCGCGAGGGTTCCAATTCCTCGACTTGAACGCTGGTTGCCCAGTGCCCAAGGTCGTGAAAGCAGGCAGCGGCGCGGCCTTGATGCGCGAACCCGCGCGTCTGGCAGAACTCGCCCTAGCCCTTGTCTCTCGGGCCGGAGAAGGCCGGGTGGGGGTCAAGCTGCGCCTGGGCTGGACGCACGATGAACAGACCTTCATCGAGGCCGCCAAGCGCCTCGCCGACACGGGCGTTGCCTGGCTTACGCTGCACCCGCGCAGCGCGGCCCAGGGGTATTCCGGCTCGGCCCACTGGAAGGCCCTGGCCGAGCTCAAGTCCGCGACGAGCCTGCCGGTGATCGCCAGCGGCGACCTCTTCTCGGCCCAGGATGCGGCCCGTTGTCTGCGCGAGACCGGCGTGGATGCGGTCATGTTCGCGCGCGGCGCGCTACGCCACCCAGGCATCTTCGAGGATCTGCGCGAGATTCTGTCAGGCCGCTCCCCCGAACCGCTCACCGGGCGGCGCATCGCAGGGTTTGTGCGCGAGCACGCCGCGCTCATCGCCGAATACGGTCAACCGCGCAAGGACCTGCTCAAACTGCGCACTGTCATTCCGCGTTTCGTCCATGGCCTGCCGGGGTCCAAGGAGATACGCAAGCGCATGATCTTGTGCCACGACTGGGCCATGGTCCACGAACTCGCCGACATGCTGGAAACCATCGACGACGCCTGCGTCGAGCCCGGCGACAACGACCTCGTTGCGCCCATGGGCGAGGCATCGTAAAATAATTTGTTACGTGGCGCGACAATCCAAGGGAGGGAGGGCATGAACGTTCTCAGGGCCGAGACGGCCGGCTTTTGCATGGGCGTCGATCTCGCACTGCGAAAGCTCGACACCTTGATCGAGGAAAACACGGGAGCCCCGGTGCTCACCTTTGGTCCCATCATCCACAATCCGCAGGTTCTGGCGGAGTACGACCTCTTGGGCGTGCGCGTGGCCGATCTGCCCCGCGACATCCCGCAGGGCTCGCGCGTGGTCATCCGCGCCCATGGCATTCCCCGCGACCTGGAAATGGAGCTCGACGCTCGCCAGGCCGAAATTCACGACGCCACATGCCCGAGGGTCAAGAAGGCCCAGATCCTCATCAAGCGCATGGCCTCGGAAGACCGCATCGTGCTCCTCTACGGCGAGGCCGAGCACCCCGAGGTCAAGGGGCTCGTGAGCTATGCCTCGGCCGGGGCATTCGTCTTCGACTCTCCCGAGGAATTGGCGGAATTTCCCTTCAAGCCCGGCGAGAAATACTGTCTGGCGGCCCAGACCACGCAGGACAAGGTCATGTTTCAGGACATGGCTCAAAAACTCCTTTCGAAGACCGACATCGACGCGGTCATTCTTGAAACTATCTGCGACGCCACGCGCGACCGCCAGAAAGAAGCTCTGGCCATGGCCCGGGAGGTCGAATTCATGATCGTCGTGGGTGGCCGCGATTCGGGCAACACACGCCGCCTGGCCAAGGTGGTGGCCGACGAGGGCGTGCCCTGCGTGCATGTGGAAACGGCCTCGGAGTTGCCTCTCGAACGCCTGCGAGGCCTTTCGAGCGTAGGGCTCACGGCCGGGGCGTCCACGCCCAAAAAGCTCATCGACGAAGTCCAGAAGGTTTTGGAAAACCTATAAAATTGAGATCTTGTCCAGACAAGGCGACAACTCGCTTTTGGGGGGAGAATCGATGAGTCAGACCAACATCCTGCTCGAGTCGGGCACCAACGAACTCGAAATCGTCGAGTTCTCCATCGACGAACCCGACGAGATCAAGAGCGCCAGGGGCTACTATGAGGGCTACTACGGCGTGAACGTGGCCAAGGTGCTGGAAATCATCCGGCTGCCAAAGATCACTGTCCTGCCCAACGTCACGCACCCCTCGATCCTGGGCACCTTCAATCTTCGCTCCCACGTCATCCCGCTGGTCGATCTCTCCATGTGGCTGGGCAAGCGGCGAGTCGAGCGCGAGTCGCCCAAGGTCATCGTCACCGAGTTCAATCGCGTGACCACGGCTTTCCTGGTCTCGGGCGTAAACCGCATTCACCGCATGTCCTGGGAGAAAGTGGAGCCGCCCAGCGGTTACGTCGCTGCCTTCTCTTCCAACTCCATCACAGGTGTGGTCAAGATCGAGGATCGGATCATTTTCATGCTCGACCTCGAAAAGATCGTCACCGAACTGAATCCAAAACTCGGCATGAAGCTCGACGAGACCGTGGACTACGGCTCCGGACGCAGATGGCGCGCGCTCGTGGCCGACGATTCGGCGCTGGTCCGCGAGATGCTGCGCGACCTGCTGGAAAAGGCGAATTTCGACGTGGAAGTCACCGATAACGGCCAGGAGTGCTTTGATCGGCTACAGGCCATAAAGGCCAAGGCCGAGGCCGAGTCGCGTCCCATCGAGGACTATTTGCAGGTTGTCATCTCGGACATCGAGATGCCTTCCATGGACGGCCACCACCTCACCAAACGCATCAAGGAAGACTCCGTCCTGCGTAGGCTGCCGGTAGTCCTCTTCTCGTCCTTGATCACCGACAAGCTGCGTCACAAGGGCGAGGCCGTGGGCGCGGACGACCAGATATCCAAACCCGAGATCAGCCAGCTCGCCTTGCGCGCCCAGCGCCTGATCCAGGAACGCCTCGGCTCGAAAGCCGCTTCGTAACACCCGCCTTCAGCAAATGCGCGGCAATTGCTCGCCTTCGAGCATGCCCAAGAGGCGCTTGCCGCCGATGGGTGTTTCGAGGATGACCTTTTTCGGATTCTCCTCTGTGACCACGCCGATCTGGCAGGCGTCGCGGCCAAGGGGATCGGCGCGCATGATCCGAAGCGCCTTCTCGGCCAACTCCTGTGGCAGGATGCAGATGAACTTGCCTTCGTTGGCCAGATAAAGCGGGTCGAGCCCCAAGAAGGAACAGCCCGAGCGCACCGCGTCGGTGATGGGCAAAACACTCTCGCGCACCAGAATGCCCGTGCCCGAGGAAGCCGCGATCTCGTTCAGCGTGGTTGCAAGGCCCCCGCGCGTTGGATCGCGCAGCACGTGCACCTGCGGCAGGCTCTGCACCAGCGAGACGATGAGGTGGTTGAGCGCCGCGGAGTCGCTCTCCACCGGAGCCTCGAAGGACAGCCCCTGGCGCTTGGAAAGGATGGCCAAGCCATGGTCGCCCATGTTGCCCGAGACCAGCACGGCATCTCCGGGCGCAGCGCGCTCGGCGCTGGGCGTGGGCTGGACGATGATCTCGCCGATGCCCGTGGTGTTGATGAAGATCCTGTCGCAGGCCCCCTTGGGCACGACCTTGGTGTCGCCGGTGACCACGAGCACCCCGGCCTCGCGCGCGGCCTTGGCCATGGAGGCCACGATGCGCCGCAGATCCTCCATGGGCAGCCCTTCCTCGATGATGAAGCCGCAGGTCAGGTAACGCGGCGTGGCCCCGAGCATGGCCACGTCGTTGACCGTGCCGTGCACGGCCAGTGAACCGATGTCACCGCCGGGAAAGAAGATCGGATCTACAGTGAAGCTGTCCGTGGAGACGGCCACGGGGCCGGAGAGATCGAGCACCGCCGCGTCGTTCAGACGTGACAACTCCTCGTTGTCGAAGGCCGCGAGAAAAAGCTCGGAGACCAGACGCTGCGAAGCCCGGCCTCCGCTGCCGTAATCGAGAAGCACCTTGTCGGACATTTTCAGGACTCCAGATTGTACTTGAAGTAGGCGGCGCAGGAGCCCTCGCTGGAGACCATGCACGGCCCCACGGGTCTGGCCGGGGTGCAGGCCTTTTTAAACAGCGGACACTTGTTCGGGGCCAACTTGCCCTTGAGCACATCGCCGCACATGCAGCCCTTGATGGGCGGGGTTTCCTTCAATTCGATGCCCAGGGCGGCAAGGGCATCGAAGTCGGCATATTCTTTGGCAAAGGTCAGCCCGCTGCCGGGAATCGTCCCTATGCCCCGCCACAGCGCGTCCGAGGTCTCGAAGACCTCGGCCACCAGGGCGCGAGCCTTGGCGTTGCCATCTTCCGTGACTACGCGGGTGTATTGGTTGACCACGCCGTGGCGTCCCTCGCGCAGCATCTCGATAAGGATTATGAGCCCCTGCAGGATATCCAGGGGTTCGAAGCCCGCCACCACGGCGGGAACCTTGAATTTCTCGGCCAAGGGACGGTAAGCGCCCGCGCCGATGACCGCCGAGACGTGGCCGGGCAGGATGAAGGCCTCGATTTCCATGCCGGGGTCGGAGAGCAGCGCTTCCAGCGCAGGGGGCACGAGCTTGTGAAAGGAGAGCACCTTGAAGTTCGAGAGCCCCTCGGCCCTGGCCATCTTCACCGTGGCGGCCATGCCTGGGGCCGTGGTCTCGAAGCCCACGCCGATGAAGACCACCGTGTCGTCCGGATTGTCGCGCGCCAACGCCAGGGCGTCGGACGGCGAATAGACGACCTTCACGCGCGCGCCGTCGGCCTGGGCGGACTTGAGGCTCGCTCCGCCGGGGCCGGGCACCTTCATCAGGTCGCCGAAGGTGGCGATGATGACCTTGTCCTTGGCGGCCGCTTCGAGGTATGCGGCCACTTCGGCGTCGTGCGTGACGCACACAGGGCAGCCCGGGCCAGTGAGGTGAACGATGTTTTCCGGGAGCAGCGAATGCAGGCCGCTTTGGAAAATGGCCACGGTGTGCGTGCCGCACACCTCCATGAAACGGACCCCGCGCGTTTCGCCCCTGATCTTTTCGAGCAGTGCGCGTGCGATGGCGGGGTCGCGGAATCCGGCGAATAGATCCACGACGTGTCTCCGGTTCAGGCCCCGCCGTGACGGGGGATTGCGAGCGTTTACGAGATGTTGCTACATGCAGGATCAATCCTCTGTCAATCGTGGAAATTTTCCCGAAATGACTATACGTTGGCTGTCGACGGATGAGTGAAACCATGACCCGATACGAAAGCGACGACTCGCCCCTCTTCCACCGCCCCGGCCTGTTCCAAAGCAGCCTCCGGCCCGAATGGCTCGTGCCCACGGACGAGCAATGTCTGGCTTGGTGGGACCGCTACGACATGCCCGAACACATCCGGGCGCACAGCCTCGTAGTGGCCCGCGTGGCCGGGCAGTTGGCAGAGCTCGCCCATGCCGCCGGACTCGACGTCTGTGTGCAGAGCGTGCGCGCCTCGGCCCTGCTGCACGACTTGGCCAAGCACTACTGCATCCTTCACGGCGGTTCGCATTCCCTGATCGGCGGGGCCTGGGCCATGGAATTGACCGGCAATCCGGTCCTGGCCATGGGCGTCACCCATCATGTCTACTGGCCCTTCGAGATCAACGTGAGCCGATATTTCATGCCCCTGGCGGTGCTCTACGGCGACAAGCGGGCCAAGCACGAAAACCTCGTCTCGCTACGCGAGCGGTTCGAGGACCTGCTCGTGCGCTACGGACACACCCCCGAAATCCAAGAAAAAATCCGCTGGACCGTGGAACAGGCGCTGCTCATCGAAGAGCGCATGTCCACTCTCCTCGGCGAGGACCTCGATGCGTATCCTTTTGATAGCGGGCGGCTGGTCGGGTGAACGCGCTGTCTCCCTCTCGGGAGCGGCCCAGATCGAGCGGGCCCTGACGGGGCTTGGCCACACGGTCACGCCGTTCGACCCCCTGCCCGGATTCGACGGCCTGATCACGGCCGCGCGCGACCACGACTTCGCGTTCTTGAACCTGCACGGCGCGCCAGGCGAGGACGGCCTGATTCAGGCCATGCTCGACGCGGCCGACGTTCCTTACCAGGGTTCGGGTCCCGAAGCATCGTTCCTGGCCCTTCACAAGGCGGCGGCCAAGCAGATATTCCGACTTCGCGGCATCCCCACGCCCGAGTGGACCTTTCTGCCCGTGCCGCCCGGCCCCGACTGGGAATGCGACCTGCGTTTCCCGCTCTTCGTCAAGCCCAACGACGGCGGGTCGAGCCTGGACATGCGCCGCGCGGCCACGCACGAGGAACTACGCGAAGCCCTCTCACCCATCTTCGCCTCGGGCAAGCAGCCCCTGGTGGAAGAGGCCGCGCCAGGCTTCGAGATGACCTGCGCCGTGCTCGGGGACGAAGCCCTGCCCACGATCCTCATCCGTCCCAAGCTGTGCTGCGACTTCTTCGACTACCGCAGCAAGTACGAGCAGGATGGCGCGGAGGAAATCTGCCCCGCGCCTGTGGACGACGCTCTCTCCGCGCGGGTGCGCGAACTTGCGCTGCGCGCGCACGTCGCCTTGGGATGCGAAGGCTACTCGCGCAGCGACTTCATTGTCACGGACGACGGCCCAGTGCTGCTCGAAGTCAACACCCTGCCCGGCATGACCCCCACGAGCCTTGTGCCCCGGTCGGCGGCCGCCGCAGGAATAAGCTTTCAGGACCTCGCGGCGCGGCTCATCGACCTTGGACTTGCGCGCTGTGCGCGTCGCCGAGCCTGCGCGCCGGAACCGCTCGCCTGGGACGAGGCGTGAAAATCGCCCTTCGCGCATACGACGCCCTGTGGCGGCTCCTGCCGCCGCTTTTGAAGCGCAACCCACGGCTGCGCGAGGGCTTTGACCAACGCATGCTGCAAACGCCCCTGCCGCGCGCCGAGTTGTGGCTGCACGCGGCTTCAGCGGGCGAATCCTACCTCGCCGAGAGTATCGCCCAGGCCCTCATCCCCGTCGTTCCACAAGGCGCGCGCTTGCGCATCCTCACGACCACCAACACCCGCCAGGGCCACGACATTCTGAGCCGCGCCGGGGAACGGCTGGCCGGATCAAACGCGCCGGTCGCGCTTTTCGCGGCCTACTGCCCCTTCGACCGGCCTTCGCTCATGCGTGCGGCCATGACGGGCGTGAATCCTGCCGTGGTGGCGCTTCTGGAGACCGAGCTTTGGCCCGGCCTCATGGCCTCGGCCAGGGAACACGGCGCAACGCTTGTGGTGGCCAACGCCCGCATGTCGCCGCGCACCCTGGCCCGAAGCCTGCCCCTGGCAGGCCTTTTGCGCCCCTTCGGCCCACACGAGGTGCTGGCCATCTCGAAGCGCGACGCGAACCGCTACGCCGCGCTCTTTCCTAACGCGACCGTTACCGTCACCCCCAACATCAAGTTCGATCAGTTGCGCCTCGATACGCCGCCCAATCCTCCGCAAGCCCTGTCGGCGCTTCTGCCCGGGGATGCCGAGTTCGTGGTCTTCGGTTCGGTGCGCGAGCCCGAGGAAACGGCCGTGACGATGGCCATGGCCGCCCTTATTCGCGCACGTCCCGACGCCGTGATCGGCCTTTTCCCGCGCCACATGGAGCGCCTGCGCGCCTGGCAGGAGCGGCTTCAGGCGGCCGGACTCCGATTTTACGCCAAGACCGCGCTCGACGGCCCGGCCACGCCCGGCTCGATCATCCTCTGGGACGCCTTCGGCGAGCTTCGCGACGCCTACTCCCTGGCGCGGGCGGCCTTTCTTGGCGGCAGCCTCGCCCCGCTCGGCGGACAAAACTTTCTCGAACCGCTGGCCGCGGGAACGCCCGCCGTCATCGGGCCGCACTGGAAGAACTTCGCCTGGGTCGGCCGCGAAATCGTGGACGCGGGGCTCGTACGCGAGGTGCGCGATGCCTCGGAGCTCGCACCCGCTCTTGCCGACATTTGCGCCGCGCCGCAGGAGCGCAAAGACGTGCGCTCGGCCCTGGCCGAATATGTCAGACCGCGCCAAGGAGGTGCCCAGGCGACCGCCGCGCGTCTGGCGACACTCCTTGCGGAGCGCGGCGCTTTCGCGTAAGGAGTGGTCGCTTTGGCCGCAAACGCACTCCCTCCCTGTCACGGGATCATACCGGCGCGCTTCGCCTCCACCAGGTTTCCGGGCAAGCCGCTGATCGATATTCTGGGCAAGCCCATGTTCTGGCATGTGCACGCCAGGGCATCGCGCTGTCCGGAGCTTGCGAGCGTGACTCTGGCCACGGACGACCAGCGCATCGCCGGCAAGGCGCGCGAGATGAATGTTCCGGTGGTCATGACCGGCGCGCACCATGCCAGCGGCACGGACCGCGTCCACGAGGCCGCGAGCCTGCTCGGGATTCCCGAGGAGGCCGTGGTGGTCAACGTTCAGGGTGACGAGCCTGCCCTGGACCCGGCCATGATCTCGGCCCTGGTGGCCCCGTTCGCCGATCCCGGCGTGCAGGTCGCCACCTTGGCGCACGCCATCGGCGACGAGCGGGCCAGAAGCCCCGATCAGGTCAAGGTGGTCTGCGCGGCCAACGGCGACGCCCTGTACTTTTCGCGCGCGGCCGTGCCCTTCCATCGGGGGGAGGAAGCGCGAGGCTTTTTCGGGCACATTGGCCTGTACGCATTTCGCATGAAGGCGCTTGCGCGCTTCACGAGCCTGCCCCCGGGGCGGCTCGAACGGCTGGAGTGCCTTGAACAACTGAGGCTTTTGGAAAACGGCATTCCCATCCGCGTAGTTTGCGTGGACAAGGGAACACGGGGCGTGGACCGCCCCGAGGATGTCGCGGCCGTGGCCGCGATGCTTGCGGAGTGAGCGAAATGGAAGCGATTTTGGCGCTTGAGGACGGCACTTGGTTTTCCGGGGCCTCCTTCACGGGCGACGGCGAAACCGGCGGCGAGGTCATCTTCAACACCGGCATGACCGGATATCAGGAGATCCTCACCGACCCCTCCTACGTGGGGCAGATGGTCTGCATGACCTATCCCCACATCGGCAACTACGGCGTCAACCTCGACGACGTGGAGTCGAGCCGCATCCGGGTGGAGGCGTTCATCGTCAAGGAATGTTGCAAGACGCCCTCCAACTGGCGCGCCAAGAAGAGCCTTCCCGACTATTTGCGCGAGTACGGCGTGATGGGCATCGAGGGCATCGATACCCGCGCCCTGACCCGCCATCTGCGCCTGCACGGAGCCATGCGCGGCCTGATCTCCACGCGGGAGAAGGATCCGGCCCGGCTCGTTGCCCGCTGCCGCGAACTGCCGACCATGGAAGGTTCGAACCTGGCCGAGACGGTCACGCCCGCAAAGCCCTACACCTGGTCCGCAAACGGCCCGAAAGAGGCCGTTTTGAACGACGGGGCCTACGCCTGGCCCGGCCCCGGTCCGCGTCTCGTGGTCTTCGACTTCGGCATCAAGTGGAACATCCTGCGCCTCCTGGCCGATCAGGGCTTCGACATGCTCATGGTGCCCTCCTCCTTCACAGCCGAACAGGTCGCCAAGCTCTCGCCCGACGCGGTCTTCTTCTCGCCCGGCCCCGGCGACCCGGCCACCCTGCAAGGCCCCATCGCCCAGATCGCACGGATGACCGGCAGCTATCCCCTGGGCGGCATCTGCCTCGGCCACCAACTGCTCGGCACGGCGCTGGGCGGCTCCACCTACAAGCTCAAGTTTGGACATCACGGCATCAACCATCCGGTCAAGGATCTCCTGACCGGCCGCATCGAGATATCCTCGCAAAACCACGGCTTCTGCGTGGACATTTCCCGGCTCGACGACGTGGAGATGACGCATGTCAATCTGAACGACCAGACGTTGGAAGGCTTTCGTCACAAGAAGAAGCCCATCATCACCCTGCAATACCATCCCGAGGCCGGTCCCGGGCCGCACGACGCGCAGTTCTTCTTCACCCGCTTCCGCACCCTGGTGCGTGAAACGACTGGAAAGTGAACGGAAAGAGGGCTATTCTGCACCCGGAAAAGTCTTGTCACCAAAGGGGGTTGAAACGATGTCGGCGGAACTCATCAAAGCCAGGCAGCTGATCAACAAGATCGGCTCGCTCCTTAAACAGGAGAAAGTTCTCCCCGCCGCGCAATGTCTGCAGCAGGCGCTGCTCATCGTCATCAAGACCCCCCTCATGAAGGCGGAGAAGGAAGAGTTCGTCCAACTCATCTCGCAAGCCGTCTTCGCCTTGGGATCGGACAGGAACTTCACCCAGGCCTATCCGCTGCAGCTCGATTATGCCCCCGGCGAGGAGCGTAGCCTCTACGCCCAGATGAACGAGGTGCTCAAGGAACTGAACACCTCCACGACCGAGGAAGCCCAGGCCCTGCTTGCACTGATCGCCAAACGCAAGCAGCAGGGATTGAAGGATATCGAATCAAGGCTCACTGCCAAAGACCACGCCGAAGCCAAGAAAACGGCCGACGCCCTGGTGCGCGAGTTCAGCCAGGACACGGATTTCAAGGCCAACATCGCTGATCTCTTCCTCAAGCACGAACAATACCAGGAAGCCTACGGATACCTTGAGGACGCACTGCGCAACGATCCCGATGCCGTGCATCTGTACAACCGCATCGGCATCGTCCTGCGCAAGATGAAGGACTTCAAGACGGCCGAGCAGTACTACAGGAAGGCCCTGGAATCCTGCCACCACGATGAGTTCCTGTTCTTCAACATCGGCAGACTGTATCACGACTGGCAAAAATGGCGGCCCATGGCCGAGATGGCCAAACGGGCGCTAAAGATCAACCCTTCTTTCCAGCAGGCTCAAAAGATGTTGCAGTTCGCACAGAAGAAACTGGAACAGGAAGCTTGAGAGGCTTGAAACAACTCCCCTTCCCAAGCCGTACACAGAATTCAAGGCCGACACGCGTTCCCCCGCAAGTCGGCCTTCAATTTTTCGTGGTAACGCAGCAGATGATGCCCTTGAGGCGGTCGCCTACCCGGCCTCGCGGGTCAGATCGAGCGCAAGCCGCATCGCGGCCCTAAAACCCCCGGCATCGGCCCGCCCCGTGCCGGTCACGTCGTGGCCCGTGCCATGATCCGGCGAGGTGCGGACATACGGCAGCCCGAGTGTGACGTTGACCGCCTCGCCAAAGTGCAAAAGCTTGAGCGGCCCAAGCCCCTGGTCGTGATACATGGCCAGGACGGCCGAAAAATCCCCGCGCGCGGCGCGATGAAAGAGCGTGTCCGCCGGAAGCGGCCCGAGGGCGTCGATTCCCCTGTCCCGCGCCGTGTGCACGGCCGGACCGATGACCTCGATCTCCTCGCGGCCGATGCGGCCTCCCTCGCCCGCATGCGGATTGAGACCACACACGGCCAGCGGGGCATCGAGCCCCAAACGTCGGGTGAACTCCCAAAGGTGCGTCAGGGAACGCAGCACACGCTGCTCGGTAATCAGGTCGGGCACCCCGCGCAGAGGCGGGTGCGTGGTCACAAGCCCTACGCGCAGGCGCGGTCCGGCCAGACACATGGTGACGTCGTCCGGCATGAGCCCTGCCGCCTCGGCCAGGAATTCTGTGTGCCCAGGGAACTCGAATCCGGCCTCCATGAGCATGGCCTTGTGTAAAGGGCACGTCACAAGAGCGCGTCCCGCTCCCGCGCGCATCAGACGGGCCGCACGGCCGAGCGCGATCCCTGCCGCGCGGCCGCCCTCGGGCCTGGCCCGGCCCGGATCGCAGCAGAACTCCTCCAATTCCTCGGGAACGAGCAGCGAAACGCCCTCTCGCGCCTCCTCGGACGAGGCCACGCGTCGCCAAAAAGCGGGCAGGCCCAGCCGCTCCGCGTGGCGCGCGAGCGGCTCCTCGGGGCCGACGATCAGAACCGGCGCCTCGGGCGCACCCTTCCCAAGCACACGGCAAGCGAGTTCCGGCCCCAGGCCGTCCGGATCGCCGAGGGTCACGAGGAGCGGCTTCATAACCAAGAGGGCTTGAAGGCCATAGCGGCCAGCGGCGGAAGGGTCAGTTCGACGTAATGGCCCCAGCCTCCGGGAATTTCGCTTTCGCGTGCCATGGCTCCGTGAACGTTGCCGACGTTGGAGCCGCCGTAGAATTCCGCGTCGGAGTTGAAAATCTCCCGCCAATGGCCGCCATGCGGACATCCCACGCGATAGTTCTCGCGCACCACTGGCGTGAAGTTGAAAACCCACAGCAAGGGATTCCCCGCACGATCCTTGCGCAGAAAACTGATGACCGAGGCCTGCCAGTCGTGCAGGTCGACCCACTCGAAACCCTGCCACTCGAAGTCCACCGCGTGCATGGCGGGCTCTTCCCGCAGCAGGCGGTTCAGGTCGCGCAGCGTGGACATGATGCCCTGGTGCGCGGGGTAGTCCATGAGGTTCCAGTCCAGCGGCGACATGCAGTCCCATTCGCGCCACTGGCCGAACTCGGAGCCCATGAAGATCAGCTTCTTGCCCGGATGCGCCCACATGTAGGACAAGAAAAGGCGCATGTTGGCGAATTTCTGCCAATAATCGCCCGGCATCTTGGAGAGAAGCGAACCCTTGCCGTGCACGACCTCGTCGTGGGAGATGGGCAGCACGAAGTTCTCCGTGAACGCGTAGAGCATGGAGAACGTGAGACTGTTATGATGCCAGGAGCGGTGCACCGGTTCCTTGGAGAAGTAGGCGAGCTGGTCGTGCATCCAGCCCATGTTCCACTTGAAGGTGAAGCCCAGCCCGCCCGAATAGGTAGGCCGCGAGACGCCCGGCCAGGCAGTGGACTCCTCGGCGATCATGGCAGCGCCTGGGAACTGGTCGTGAACTACCACGTTCAACTCGCGCAGGAACTCCACGGCCTCGATGTTTTCGCGGCCTCCGTGTTCATTGGGAATCCACTCCCCCTCCTTGCGCGAGTAGTCCAGGTAGAGCATCGAGGCCACGGCGTCGATGCGCAGGCCATCGAAATGAAATTCCTTGAGCCAGTATAACGCGTTGGCCAACAGGAAGTTACGCACCTCATGGCGGCCGTAGTTGAAAATGTAGGTCCCCCAGTCGGGGTGCTCGCCCTTGCGCGGGTCGGCATGTTCGTAGAGGGCGCTGCCGTCGAACCGGCCCAGGCACCAGTTGTCCTTGGGAAAATGGCCGGGCACCCAGTCGAGGATGACGCCGATCCCCTCCTGATGACAACGGTCGATGAAGTATTTCAGGTCTTCGGGACGTCCGTGGCGCGACGTAGGCGCGAAATAATGCGTCGTCTGGTACCCCCATGACTGGTCCAGGGAATGCTCGGCCAGAGGCATGAACTCGATGTGGGTGAAGCCCAGATCCTTCAGGTAGGGGATCAGTTTGTCGGCCATCTCACGGTAGCCCAAAAACTGGCCGTATTCATGCCCAGCCCACTGCCACGAGCCCGCGTGGATCTCGT
This sequence comes from Alkalidesulfovibrio alkalitolerans DSM 16529, assembly GCF_000422245.1. NCBI lineage: Bacteria > Pseudomonadati > Thermodesulfobacteriota > Desulfovibrionia > Desulfovibrionales > Desulfovibrionaceae > Alkalidesulfovibrio > Alkalidesulfovibrio alkalitolerans. Next base: position 42,434 of record NZ_ATHI01000007.1, on the reverse strand, counting down.
ACATGGAGATGGGCTTGGCCAGGGGCAGCCCCGTTGCGCGGCGTTCGCGCATCCAGGCCTCGTCGCCCCAGGCGTGGTTGTCCAGCGGCCAGACCACGGCCGCGTTACCGGGACGAAGCTCGGTGCAGAAGGCAAAAGGGTCGGTCTTGAGCGTCGTCGCTCCGTTCTGCGCGCTGACCGCGTACTTGTAGATGGTCCCCTGGTCCACGTCCTCACACAGTCCGGCCCAGACGCCCGAGACGCCGACGGGGTACAGGGGGTGCGAGTCCGATAGCCAGCCGTTGAAATCGCCGACCAAACTCACGGCGGAGGCGTTGGGAGCCCATACCGCGAAGCGCCACATCCGGCGGCCCTCCTCCTCAACGGGATGGCAGCCCAGGACCCGGTAGAGGTCCCAGTGCTGCCCCTTACCGAAAAGGTAGAGGTCGAAAGGTGGGATATAGGCTGGCGTGGTGCCGTGGTTCATGCTCGATCCTTTGCGCGGCGGCGCGGTGAAATCAAAAAACACGGCCCTACGCGGACAGAAGCGCAACCCATCCGCACGGCCGTGCCCTTCCTCGGCGATATCCGGGGAGGCCTACAGGCTGACGACGGAGTTCTCGCAATTGCCGAACGGGCTGAACTCGTAGCGGTCTGCCTGCCAGTCGTTGACCCAATCGCGGCCGTCGATGAGATAGCGGAACTGGTAATCGCGGCCGGCCTCCAGGTCCAACGTACGGGTGAAGGCCCCGTCCTTGAGTTTGCGCATGGGAGTGGCGTCCACCTTCCAATCGTTGAACTCACCCACCAGGAAGACCTTCTTGGCGTCCTGGACAAGATCGGGAGCCAACGTGAACGTGACCTTGCAGACCGGCTTGTTCTTCAAAAATTTCTTGGAGAGAGCCACGGGCATTCCTCCTGGAGCGTTCGAGTCGCGGATCGTAAACCTGTTACCGAATCTACGCGGCTATGTATCTCTTTCCCATGTCGGCGGCAAGAGAAAACCGGAACTTCCCTCTTCCCGATCAGGGTGCCTCAAGGCCGAGCGAACGATACAGTGCGAGATACTGTTCCGCCGAACGATCCCACCTGAAATCCTGGGTCATGGCCCGCATGACCATTTCCTCCCAGGCCTTCCGATCCTCCCACAAGGCGCAGGCCGTGGCGATGGCGTCGAGGAACAGGCCGCTGTCGGGCTCGTCGAACGTGAAGCCGGTGGCCTCCGGGTCGGGATACGGCACGATGGTGTCCTTGAGCCCGCCCACTGCCGTGGCCACGGGCGGCGTCCCATAGCGCAGGGCGTACATCTGGGTAAGTCCGCACGGCTCGTAGCGCGAAGGCATGAGAAAGATGTCGCAGCCCGCCTGAATGCGATGGGCCAGTTCCTCGGTGTAGCCGACGATAACGTGCAACTGCCCCTGATACTCTTCCATCATTTCCAGCAAACGGGCCTCGAAATCAAGATTGCCCTCGCCCAGGACGATCACGCCGACGTTAAGGTCCATGACCTGGGGCATGATGTCGATGAGCAAATCGATGCCCTTCTGGCGGCGCAACCGGCCGATGAAGCCCATGATTGGCCGCTGTTCCAACATGTCCGAGAGATAGTACTCGCGAATCAGCTTCTTTTTGCACCACATCTTGCCGGTCATGCGCTGCGGCGAATAGCACGATGGCAGGAACTTGTCCTTGGCGGGATCCCAGACGTCGTAGTCCGCGCCGTTGATGATCCCGTGCAGACAGTGGGCGCGCTTGGCGAGAATCCCTTCGAGCCCGCAGCCGAACTCGGGCGTCAGTATCTCCTCGGCGTAGGAAGGGCTCACCGTGGAGATGCAGTCCGCATGGGCGATGCCCGACTTGAGGAGGTTGAAGTCCCCCCAGAACTCGCACCCCTCCATGTGCCAAGCCTCGTGAGGGAGTCCCGAATCGAAAAATAGACGCGAGGAAAACCTGCCTTGGAAGGCGAGGTTGTGGATCGTCAGGATGGTCTTGGCATCCGTCCAGAAGGGATCGCTGCGCTTGAGGTAGTGGATCCAGACCGGAACGAGCGCCGACTGCCAGTCGTTGACGTGGATGACGGCCGGGGCCTTGCCCAGACGCTTGATCCATTCGACCACGGCACGGGAGAAGAAGGTAAACCGCTCGCAGTTGTCGAAATAATCACCCTTGTAGGTGTTGTAGTACTGGCGACGGTCGAAGTATTCGTCGCGGGCCACGAACCACACGGTCACGCCGTGGTACTCGGCCTGGTATATTTCCGCCGTGATGGGAGGCCAGGGATAGCCCACATGGCAATCCGAGGAGACGAGGCGCGGGTCGAACTCCTCGGCCTTCATGCGGCCGTACAGCGGCGTGACCACCCCCACCTTCAGCCCCTGTCGGGCCAACGCCGGAGGAAGCGCGCCGAGCACGTCCGCAAGGCCGCCCGTCTTCGAGAAGGGGAACATCTCCGAGGTGACGAAGATGACGTCGTATCGCTCTTGCGCGCCTGTGGCCATGACGCTCCTATCCTTTGAGGGCCTTGCTGACGTATCGGTTGGCGCGCGCAAGCGAGTCCGCAAAGTCGCGCAGGATTTCCTCGTGATCGAAAACAATGGGGCGAGGCAGCCGGTCCAGGGGATGATAGGCCGCGCGCGCGGCATCGTCGCCCGCCCTGGGCTCGTCCTGGGTCATGGGCAGCGCGGTGTAGACCACGCTCATGGTGTGGCGGCGCGGGTCGCGATCGGGCCTCGAGTAGACGCCCAGAATTCCCGTGAGGACCACTTCGAGCCCCGTCTCCTCGCTCGCCTCGCGCACTGCCGCGCTCTCGGCCGTCTCCCCCTCGTCCACGAACCCTCCGGGAAGCGCGTAGCCGAACGGCTCGTTGCCGCGCTCCACGAGTAGAACGCCCCGCCACGGCAGATAGACGACCACGTCCACCGTGGGCGTCGGATTGGCGAACAGGGAAATACCGTGTCCGCACCTGGGGCAGGAAAGCGTCTTGAACATGGACGGAGAGACTCCCGTTGCGAGCGGCCGACCAAGGGACTTGGGCGACAGGGTGAGTTCCGACAATTCAAGGTAGGATAAATCATATGGCGTGACAAGAAGGCCAGCCGCCGAAAGGGAAAAAATCAGCAGGGTTCAAAATTTTGCACGACAGGACTCACGGTCCTCCATCGATCTTTGCACTCCGATGGCGAAAAAGCCCATGTCCGCCCAGGCGCGAGAAATTCCTTCACCGTCCATACGCGACCCGATCAACGGCGCGTCGCAGCCGCGCCAAGCCCCATACGTCCACAGCGGCTCGTTCCCATGCCCCGAAAACGCCCAGGAGATAAGGATTCCGGAGCTTTTGCCCACGATCGACCAAGGAACCCGCAAAAGCACGAGCTTGATGACAAACCCTTTTTCCAGGCTGCTCAAAACGCGTCAGATGCAAGGCGCAAGAACAATCCAGGCCCGACGCGTATCAAAAAATACGCGAGGGACTGGATTGTTCGCGGCAACGCCGCAGATGGCACGTTTTCAGCAGCCTGAAAGCACGAAGCCGACTTGTCGGGACCACCCCGAGAAGTCGGCTTCGGCAAAAGAAGGAAGGTGACCAGACTCTAGCAGGCTTCGTGCCAAACCCACGCATATTAAAAATATCGCATTTTTTCACGATCTTAGGCAATGAACCTCGTATTCGGGGAACGCGCCTGCGGTACGAAAATTTTAACCCTCCCCCCGCGCACACGGCATTTTCGGGGTTCTCGAGTTCAATTTTTTTAACCGTCGTCCGGAAGCGGCGCCACCACAAAACCCGCGTCGCGAAGCATGGCGATCGAGACCGCGCCCTCGCGAATGACGGCCACTTCCCTCGTTCCCAGACATTTGACCACCGTGGAGGGCAGGCCGCCCGCTGGCCAGGGTTTGTCTGCGACCACGGCCGCCACCTTTTGGGCCAGGCGCGGGTCGATCTGATCCGGCGTGGCCGGGGCGCTTTGGCCGCTGATGTTGGCCGAAGTGGCGATGAGCGGCATACCCGAGCGCAGACACAATTCCCGAGCCAGCGGATGCGCGCTGAGGCGTACCGAAGTGAAGCCGCTTTCGTCTCGCAAGAGGCGTGGCAGTCTGCGACCGGTGGGCACGAGCACGGACAGCGGCCCAGGCCAGAATACGTCCGCAAGCCTGACGAACGCCTTGGAGAACCAGCCCGTGATCATGCCGAGTTGCTCCATGCTGCCGATGATGATGGGCAGAGGTTTGGTTTGGGGACGGGCCTTGATGTCCACCACAGCCTGTGCGGCGTCGGCGTGAAACGCCCCCCCACCTATGGCGTAGAGCGTTTCCGTGGGATAGATCAGGCACTTGCCGTCCGCGATTGCCTCGATGGCTCTTTGCATGCCCCCTCCCCCGCCCGAAGCGGCCGAACCTGTCCGCGGCCGCGCCTCGTCGTGCTTATTTTCGCCGCTCACTTGCCGCACCACTCGCTGTTCAGGGCCCCCAACTCTTCGTCGGAGAAGGTCGGGCGATTGTATGCCCCCTGGGCGAAGCGTTGCCGCCACGCCTCGTAGAGGATGATCGCCCCGGCCACGGACACGTTGAAGCTCTGCACCATGCCGGACATGGGAATGTAGATCATGCCGTCGCACAATGGCAGCAGTTCGGAACTGGTCCCGCCGTGTTCGTTGGAGAGGACGATCGCCGTGGGTTCGGCCAGATCCCACTCCGTCAGGGGCTTGGCCGTTTTCGAAAATCCCGTGGCCAGAATACGCATGCCTCTCTCGCGCAACAGCGCCGTCATGGCCCTTGCGTCGGAGTGGCGGGTGCGGCGCACCCATTTCCTGGCCGAAGCCGAAGACTTGCGCCCGATATCGGGAAAGGCGGACGTGGTATAGTACAGGTGCACTTCGGGCACCCCGAAGGCATCGCACGAGCGTAGCACGGCCGAGACGTTATGGGGGTCCCATACATTGTCGAAGACAAGGGTCAGATCCTTTTGGCGTTTGGCCAGAACTTCCCTGATCCGCTCCTTGCGGCGGTCGGAGATGCAAGTACGCATGGCCGGGCCTCTTACGCGACCACCCGGACGCTGGCAAGGGACCCATGCGCGTCAGACGCGACGCGCTTTGGCGGACAGCTATTTCCATTGGCCCGTGTGGTCTGCTCCAGCTTGACAGCCGCTACGCGCCCACGTACGGCCTCTGCTCCAAGGCCACGTACGAATGATCACCCGCATGAACGACATCGCCATCTGCATCGCCGCGCACGGCGCGGTCCTGCCCGGTTCGGACGAAGGCTTCGCCGCCTTTGCAAACGACGTGCGGGTCGCGTACCCCGGCCTGCCCGTGGCCCTGGCCTTCACCTCAAGCATGGTGCGCGAACGGCTCTCGCGCTCTGGCCGGGACATGCCCTCGCCCCCCCAGGTCATCCGGGAACTCGCCCGCCAGGGATCGCGTCGCATCGCGGTGCAATCGCTGCACGTCATCATCGGCCAGGATTACGAGGATGCATTCGCCGCTTGTCACGTGCTGTGCAACGAAGGGGTGATCGACGAACTGGCCATGGGGCAACCCTTGCTGGCCGACGACGCCTCCGCATGGGCCGCGGCCCGAGCGCTGCCCTCGATCATACCGCCCGAACGCGCGGCCGACGAAGCCCTGGTGCTCGTAGGTCATGGCAGCGGACACAAAGGCGCAATGCTTTACGAAACGCTCGTCGCCCAAGCCCGCGCGGCGGACCCGCTCGTCTTCCTGGGGCTTTTGAGCGGCGGGCCAGGCCCCGCCGAAATAGCGGCCGAAGCCAGACGGCGCGGAGCTCGCGGGGCATGGCTCCTCCCCCTTCTGAGCGCGCCGGGCATGCATGTGCGCCGCGACATCGCTGGCGATTCCCCCGGCTCTTGGACGAGCGGTCTTTCGGCCCACGGCCTGCCCGCCCGTTGCGTGGCACGTGGGGCCCTGGAGCATCCGGCCCTGCGCGCCCTGTGGCTCGACCACTTACGAGCGGCCATAGCGCGACTTGCGCCCCCTTGACAGGGCGGGGCGGTGTGCGGCTATACGCCAAGGCTCGCCTCAATGCCGCCTTTCCGTGACAGCTATCCACTCCATCGCCCAGTATTTCGAGGAGATTTCATGACCAAGCCTTCCGGCACCCTGTTCGCCATAGGCGTTGGCCCCGGCGATCCCGAGCTTTTGACCCTCAAGGCTGCGCGCCTACTGGGCAGCGTGCGCGTCGTGTTCACGGCCGCATCGCCCAAGAACGACCAGTCGCACGCTCTGACCATAGCCAGGGAACACCTCCGGCCAGACGCTCTCATCGAGCGTTTGGAATTCCCCATGACCCGAGACGAGGCGGTTTTGCAAAATGCCTGGCGCACGGCCGCGATGCGCGTCCTGACCGAGATCGAATCCGGGAACGACGCGGCCTTCCTCACCCTGGGCGATCCCATGACCTACAGCACCTTCGGCTATCTTTCGCGGATCGTGCGGGAGTTGTCGCCAGCGGCGAAGATCGAAGCCGTGCCGGGCGTGACCTCTTACCAGGCGGCGGCCGCCGCCGCCCTGACGCCTCTCGTGGAGGGTGAGGAGAGCCTGATGATCGTTTCGGGAATAGCAGAACAAAAGCGGCTTTCACAGGTGCTCGGGCTCGCGGACAACGCGGTCGTGCTCAAGGCCTACCGCAATCTGCCCGCCATCCGGAAGGCCGTGGAGGGACTCGGACTGGGCGAACGCGCCGTGATCGTCTCACGCCTGGGCATGGACGGCGAGGCCCGCTACCAGGGGCTCGCGCAGATCCCCGAGACCCTGCCCTACTTCTCGCTCATGCTCCTGCCCAAGTCGCGCGCGAAATAAGCCGGGAGCAGGCCAAGAGCCGAACTACTTCGCGGCCCGGCTTTCAGCCTCTTTCTTCTTTTCGGCCAGCCGCTTCTGCTCTTCCAAGGTCAGGGAGTGCAGAAAGTCCGATTGCTGGGGCGAAAGCTTCACGAACTGCCCGCCCACGTGGCCGTCGCCCACGCGCACGATGCGTACGACCAGACCGGAGACGAGCATCCGGGCCCCCAGAAAAAGGTTCACGGCCATCTCGCCGCCGGGCGTGAATTCCTTGGCCACGGAATTGAGCGAGATGCCCGTGGCGCTGATGTCGCGCACGCTGACGCTGACGGGCTTGCCCGAAAGCTTGGCGCGCAATTGCGGGATTTCGACCCTGAAGGCGGTTCTGCGTTCAGAACCTTCCTTCTTGCCGGAAGCGACGTTCAGGAGCTTTTTCAGGAACGACATGGAACACCCATGATCCGGGCTTCGCGGACACGCCGAAACGGCGCGATTTCCCCCTGGCCCGTCCTGTACGCCAGCTTACGGTCCGAGCGCAACCCCGCTGCGAACCGGGTCGAGGACTGCACTGTCAGGGGCTGCCGACAAGCCCTTTCCCTGGCTGCCGCACAACGGCGCCGAACGCAAAGGCATAAAAGAATCACGTCCCCGCGAGGCCTAGCCTGCGCGCGGGACGTGATTCTTCGCGCCAAAGCAACGAATGACGCTTATTCCACGATCGCCTAGCCCACCCAGCGTATCAGGCCAAGCGAACGCGGGTCGATCAGCAGCGGATGGAACGGCAGGATGCGGATGGTGAAGCCGAAACGGCCCGCCTCCTGGGGCAAAAGCTCGCCCTTGAATATTTTCCAGCCGTCCTCGGTCTCGCCGTCTGGAGACATGGCGATGGTCCGCCTCCGATCCACGTCGCCGTCCTGATTGATGGGCCCGGCATAAAGCTCCACGCGCACGTCGTCCACGGGGAGTCCCGCCAGCCAGACCTCGGCCTCGATGAGGAACGGTTCGCCGACGAAGACTTGCGTCGGGGATTCGGTCCGCACGTTGCGGATGTGGATATCACCCCACTTGGTCATGACGTCCATGCGCCAGGACGCCATCTGCTTGGCCTTGGCGAAATCCCTGGCGGCCAGTTCTCGGTAGTTCTTGAAGGCCGGGATGTAGGCGTTGCGCACGTAGTCCTCGACCATGCGGTGCGCGCTGAAGGCCGCGCCGAGGTGGACCAGGGCGTTTTTCATGCGCCGCACCCAACCGCGCGGCATGTTGCCGTGCCCCCGGTCGTAGAAGTCGGGAACGACGTCGTTCTCCAAGACGTTGTACAGCGTCTGACTCTCCACGAAATCCTGGTAGTCCCAATCGTCGTATATCTCGCCCTGGCCGATGCCGTAGCCTACGGAATTGTCGGGCTGATACGCCTCGGCCCACCAGCCGTCCAGGGTGCTGACGTTGAGCACGCCGTTGGACATGGCCTTCATGCCCGAGGTGCCGCAGGCTTCGAGAGGCACGCGCGGATTGTTCAGCCACACGTCGCCGCCCTGGACCATGAAGCGAGCCACGCTCATGTCGTAGTCTTCGAGGAAGACTATCTTGTTCTTGAGTTCGGGCGTACGCGACAATTGGATAATCTGCTGGATGAGCTTCTTGCCTTCGTTGTCCTGGGGGTGCGCCTTGCCCGCGAAGATGAACTGCACGGGCTTGTCGGGGTTGCCCACCAGCCGCTTCAGGCGCTCCACGTCCATGAACAGCAGGTTGGCCCGCTTGTAAGTGGCGAAGCGACGGGCGAAGCAGATGGTCAGGGCGCGGGGGTCGAGGATTTCGAGTGACTCCTCCACTTCGCGCCGCCTCGCTCCGCGCTTGCGTTGCGTGTCGGCCACGCGGTGGCGAGCGTAATCGACCAGCCGCTCACGCAGCCGCTCGTGGGTACGCCACAACTCCGAATCGGGGATGTTCTGCGCCTGACGCCAGACCCGCGCGCAGTCGGGGTCTTCCTTCCAGTTAATGCCCAGATAGCGATCATAGAGGGCGGCCATGTCCGGGGCCACGAAGGATGGCTGGTGCACGCCGTTGGTGATGGCGCTGATGGGAACGTCGTCCACGGGATACTGCGGCCAGACGCGCTTCCACATGTTGCGCGAAACCTTGCCGTGCAACTCAGAGACGCCGTTGTTGAAACGCGAGAGCCGAAGCGCGAGCACGGTCATACAGAAGGTTTCGGCGTCGTTGCGCGGGTCTTCGCGGCCAAGGGCCAAAAAGACCTTGAAGGCCAGTCCAAGGCTCTTTGCGTAGCCCTCGAAATATTTCTGCATCAACCCCGGATCGAAGCGGTCGTTGCCTGCCGGAACCGGAGTGTGGGTGGTGAAGACCGAGGTGGACGCGGTCAGCTCCACGGCCGCCTCGAAGGCGAGCTTGCTTTCGGACATGAAGACGCGGATGCGCTCAAGCCCGGCGAAGGCGGAATGCCCCTCGTTCATGTGGATGACCGTGGGCGCAAGCCCCATGGCCCAAAGCGCCCTGATGCCGCCGATGCCGAGCAGTATTTCCTGGCGGATGCGCATCTCCCAATCTCCGCCGTAAAGTTGGGCGGTGACTTCGCGCAGATCGGGATCGTTATCGGCGATGTTGGCGTCGAGCAGCAGAAGCGAAATGCGGCCCACAGCCACTTTCCAGACCTGGGCGCGGCATTCGCGCCCGGCCATGTCCACGGAGATGGTCAGCGGGTCGCCATCGTCGTTCTTGACCAAACTCATGGGCAGTTGTTCGAAGTCCGAGTCCGGATAGCGTTCCTGCTGCCAGCCGTCGGGCGTCAGGTATTGTCTGAAGTAGCCCTTTTTATAAGCCAAGCCGATGGCCACCAACGGAACGTTCAGGTCGGAGGCGGACTTCAGATGGTCGCCCGCGAGGATGCCCAGACCACCCGAATAGACGGGCAGGCTGGCGTCGATGCCGAACTCAGCGCTGAAATAGGCCACGGCCGGTGTACGGCCCTCGTGGCCGGGAAAAGGCACGGGCGAAACGGTGCGAGCCAGATAGTCGTCCAGGTTCTTCTTGGCGTCGCGCACGCGCTCGACGAAGAATTCGTCGCGGGCCAGTTCCTCCAGGATTTTTTGCGGCAGTTGGTTCAGAAAAGCCACGGGATTGCCGTGGCACTCGCGCCAGATGTCCAGATCGATCTGAGCGAACAGATCGCTTACGCCGTCGTTCCAGCAGAACCAGTAGTTGTAGGCCAAATCCCAAAGCACTTCGAGCTTGGGGGGAAGCCTCGGGATGACGCTGAAGCTGCGGATTGGGCGCATGCACTCTCCTTGACGTTGACGCGTTCTCGCCGGACGGACGCATGATCCGCACGGCATGATCCATTCCCATCAGTGCCCAAAGCGGGGCCAAAAAGCAATGCTTCGGGAAAGACCCGTGGCGTGTTGCCTTTTGCGAGGCTTCGGACTACTTTCGCGGCCCGCAACGAACGCATCCGGAGCCCCACATGCCGTCCACGCACGATCTTCTGCCCGTGAAGTTCAAGATCCTCCATCCTGTCTGGGAGGAGCACCCCTTGCGCCGCGCCACTGAGCACAGCGCCGGGATCGACCTGCGCGCCTGCCTCGACCAGGATTCCCTGACCATCGACCCCGGACGGCGGGCCATGGTCGGCGCGGGCCTGGCCATCGAGATCGGCGAACCCGGCATCGCGGGCTTCGTCTTCTCGCGCAGCGGGCTTGGCGCGCGAGACGGCCTGACCGTGGCCCAGGGCGTGGGCGTCATCGACCCCGACTACCGGGGCGAGATCACGGTCTGCCTGCTCAACACCTCGTGTGAGCCGAGGACCGTCACGCGCGGCGAACGCATCGCGCAACTCGTGTTCATGCCCTTCCGGGCTCCAGAAATATCGATCCGGGCCGAGCTTTCCGACACCGCGCGGGGCGCGGGCGGCTTCGGGCACACCGGCAACCTCTAACAGGCTCCTGTGACGGCCATGAAAACATCCTTCGAAGAAATCACGACCTGCGAGCTTTCGGCCATCTGCCACACCTACGGCCGTTACCCCCTGGGCATCGCCCGTGCCAGAGGCGCGCGGCTCTACGACTTCGCGGGGCGCGAATACGTGGACCTGCTCTCGGGCATCGCCGTGACCAGCCTCGGTCACTGCCATCCCGAGATCACCGAGGTCATCCGCGACCAGGCGGACAAGCTCGTCCACGTCTCGAACCTCTTCTATCAACGCGAGCAGGTGGCCCTGGCCCAGCGCATCCTGGAGACCTGCCACTGCGACAAGGTCTTCTTCTGCAACTCCGGCGCGGAGGCCAACGAAGCGGCCATCAAGCTGGCCCGCCGCTACCACCGTCTGACGCGCGGCTCGAAAGCCTACGAGGTCGTGACCCTCGCCGGGTCGTTCCACGGCCGCACCCTGGCAACCCTCACGGCCACGGGCCAGGACAAGGTCAAAGAAGGCTTCGACCCGCTACCCGAGGGCTTCGTCACCGTCCCTTGGAACGACATGCACGCTCTGGAAGGGGTCGTGAGCGAAATGACCGCCGCCGTGCTGCTCGAAGTCATCCAGGGCGAGGGCGGCGTAAGGCCCCTGCCGCCCGAATACCTGCGCGGCGTCCAAAAGCTGTGCCGCGAGCGCGGCATCCTCTTCATGATCGACGAGATTCAGACCGGCCTTTGCCGCACGGGCAGCTTCTGGGCCTTCCAGGAATTCGGTCTGACGCCCGACATCTTCACCTCGGCCAAGGCCCTGGCCAACGGCCTGCCCATGGGCGCCATGCTGGCCACGGACGAGGTAGCCCGCGCCTTCTCGCCCGGCTCGCACGCCACTACCTTCGGCGGCGGCGCGCTCCTCTCGCGCGTGGCCGACAAGGTCATCGAAATCATGCAGCGCGACAACCTGGCCGAGCGCGCCCGCGAGATGGGAACCTACGCCAAGGACCGCTTCCGCGAACTGGCTGCCCTGAACCCCGGCAGGATCGCCGACGTGCGCGGCCGGGGCATGATCCTGGGCATCGAGTTGTCCGCGCCCGGCAAGGCGGTCTGGGAAAAGCTCCTGGACAAGGGCTTCGTCCTCAACCTGACCCAGGACAAGGTGCTCAGGCTCCTGCCGCCGTTGACCATCGAACGCGCGGACATCGACCTCTTCGCCCAGGCCCTGGACGAAACCCTGAAAGAAACGGCCTAGCAGCCGGGAGCCACAGTGCAACGCATAGAATTCTCCGTGGCCGAATCCGCTTACGAGCGCGCCGTGACCTTGCTCTCCAACCGCGCACCCCAGGGCTGGGAGGAGTCCCTTTCGCCCGTGGACGGCCGCACCTGGTTCACCTTCCACATCGACGACCACCCGCTGGCCGACGAGCTTGTGGCCTTGCTAAGCCGGGAGTTCCCGGACAGCGCCGTGCGCGTGAGCGAGATCGACGAGCAGAACTGGGCTCTTGCCTGGCGAGAATTCTTCACCCCGGTCATGGCCGGGGAGGCGTTCGAGGTGCTGCCTCCGTGGCTCGCGGCCTCGGGCGGCCCTGGCCGCAAGAGCATCGTCATCGAGCCCAAGATGGCCTTCGGCACCGGCCACCACCCCACCACGGCGCTTTGCCTGGAAGCCATCGGCGAGTTGTCGCAAGGCGGCCGGATCGGCCCGGACACACGGTTTCTCGACATCGGCACGGGCTCGGGCATCCTGGCCATCGGCTTGGCGCTGCTCGGACTCTCCGGCGTTGGCGTGGACATCGATCCCCAGGCCGTGGCCTGCGCCACGGAAAACTTGGCCGCGAACAACGTTTCGGACCGCGTGGCCCTGGCCGTGGGCGGCGTGGAGAGCGTGCGGCCAAAGCCCGGCTACGGGCTGGTGGTGGCCAACATCCTCTCCGGACCGCTCATCGCCCTGGCCCCGGATATCGCGGCGCGTCTTGCGCCGAACGGAGTGCTCGTGCTCTCGGGCGTGCTGACCGAGCAGGCCCCCGGAGTAGCCGCGGCCTACGGGCGGCGAGGACTTCCCGCCCCTGTCTTCCGCCATTCGGGGGAGTGGGCGGCCCTGGTCTTCGACACCGCTGCCAAGAGTTGACCCGCACCCGCCAAATCCATTTTGCTTTTTGCGAAAAGCCCCGGATGCGATACCGCTTCCGGGGCTTTTTTAATGCTCCCGTCATCACCGGAAAGGAACGAACCATGGCGAAACGGCCGCCCGCCGTGTTCTCCAGGCGGTCGTCAAGTGCAACGATCCGCAGACTGTTGCCATTACGACGATAGACCCTGGTTCTGGCGAAAGCAGTAGGGGTCGCGATCCTGTAGGGGGTTCAGGCCCAGGCCTGCGGTCACGGCCAGGCAGCCGCCGCAGCGGGGTTTGTGGACGCAGGAGCGGCAGGCGCTCGCGCCTCGACGGAATTCCCTGGCAGCCGGGGAATCGTAGATCTCCGCCAGACTGTGTTCAGCCAGGCTGCCCAGGGCCGAGGGCAGTTTCCGGCAGGCATGCACCTCGCCATCCGGCAACACGGCCAGGAAACTGAAAGCCGCGCCGCAGCCGTGTCCCGCACAACCGGCAAAGAGCCGCTCCCCGCGGCGCTCCAGGGCCAGATTCAGCAGCCCGTCCTTGAAGGCCAGGACGGGGTTGTCCTGGGCAGCCGCGACACAGGCGTCCAGAAAGCCGCCGTAGGAGGCTGTGTCGGCGCAGGCCAGGGCCGCGCCCTCGCCGAAGAGCGACAGGCGGTTGAAGGTGAAGAGGTCCGTCCGGAGGCGCAAGGTTTCCGCCAGGGGCAGAACCTGCTCCTGATTGGCCCGGGTCAGGGTCAACATGACCATGGAAGAGACCCCTTCCTCCTTCAACAGGTCCAGGAATTCCAGGGTCCGGCGGAAGTGTCCGGGGCCGCGGATGTAGTCGTTATGCTCCTGGAGCCCTTCCAGGCTTACCTGATAGAACACTGGCCGGGCCATGTCACAGACGGCCCTAAGCCGCTCCCGGGACACCGGGTTGCCCAGGATGGCCGGAGACAGTCCGCGCTCCAGGGCCGCAGCGTACAGATCCTCGAAGTGGGGATGCAGGAAGGGGTTTCCGCCGCTGAAACTGACCTGCCCCGGAACGTGGCGCTGCTCGCAGAAGTCGGCCATCTGGTCCAGCACGCGCAGGCCGCGCTTGAGTTTCACGGCCGCGCGCGGGGAGCGGTCGTAGCAATGTCGGCAATGCAGGTCGCAGGCCTGGGTGATGTGCCACTGCAAGGTGAAGGCCTGAGCCCTGGCCAAGTCCTCGGGCACGGGATGATCGCAGAAACCGTTCTCGCGCACCAGCCGGGAGGCAGGCAAGCGGATCAGGCCGGCCTGAGCGGCCTGCCGCAGGGCAAGACGAACGACTGCCGGATTGACGCCCGCGGCGCGGGCCGCCTGGCGCATGCCCGTACCCTCGGCCACAATCTTCAGGGCCAGCAGGTCGGCGTCCGTGGCAGCCTTGGCCAGGCTTCGCCCCTGGCCGGGATCGAACCAGACCAGCAGCAGTTCGCGTCCCGGTTCGGGCTCCGGGGAGCGGGAGTGCTCCAGCCGTGCCGACAGCCCCGTGAACGCGGCTTCGTGCAGGCTCAGACTCGGGTTGAGGAGCGGCGTTTCGGGATCGGCGGGCATATCGGCACCCTGGGCCGCAGTCCGGGCCAGGGCATCACGCAGGGCGTTCAGGGCTTGGATGACGGTCATATGGCCAGCCGGGTTTGAAAGATGACTGCCGCCGGCGGAACGGCGGCGGGATGCGCTTCCGAGGCCAGCCGTCCCGTATCCCTACCCGGACGGCTGGCCTGATTGACCTAGCGCGGACCGCGCTAGTTCTTGGGTGCGCCGCCTCAGCCGCTGGGGGCCGGCTTGTCTTTCGACTTTATGCGCTTCTTCAACTCCTCGAGCTGCTGCTTTTCTTCCTCCGTGATGTTGCCAGCCTTTTCCTTGGCCTTCAACTGCTCCATGAGTGTCTGTTCCTCGGGCGATATGGCGGGTTGGGCGCTCCCGGCGTCCGGACGGCTGCCGCCTCAACCGCTGGTCCCGAGCGCCACACCGGTGCTGGTGGCAACCAGGCCGGCCAGGGTCAGGCAGGCAAGGTACTTCTTGAGATTCTTGGGATTCATCGGGACACCTCCTGGTGCGTACGGGCCAGCCCCCCATGGCTGGCCCAGGTTCTTACGCGGCATGTAGCATAGATAGAATTCGAGGCAAATATTAATTCGGATAGAATCTACTGATAGTCGAAAAATTCAAAGGACTGGACAACTGATTGATAGAGTCGGCAGGCTGCCGACAATCCGACCGACATTATGACGAATATTCACCATCGAATTCACAAAATGGTACAATGAATCCAAGATATGCCTTCAGAGATGCTCGACGAGCCAGCACCAATTGTTCCATCGCATGGATAGATGGAAATAGAGAAATGCTGCAAGCCGTTACGACAAAATTGCTTTCGTCGCACCTTTCGTTTCGCCTTGTTGCTTTGATTGAAATTGGAGTGGAGCAAATGTCGCTGGCCTGCCAGGAAGAAGTCGATAAACTCCGCTTCTCAGGCCGTTCTACAAGCGCCAGATGCAAGGCCGCGCGAAAAAAATCAAGCACGACGGGAGGTTGTCTGCGCGGAGGCTCGAATTCGTCGCGGCGACGCGACATGCGGCGTTTTGGGGGCGATCTGCTAAGGCAGCAGGCGGTAAACCCTGGCCCAGGGCGCGGCGTCGATCACCAGTTCGAAGTCCCGGGCGAAGCGGCTCGGCTCCCCGACCAGCAGTTGCACCATAGCGCTTCCATAGGCCGTTGCGTCCATCATGAAAGCCTCGCGGGTCTGCCTGTTCATGACCACGTGCATGCCCGAACCGCGCTGCCAGGAAAAGCCGCTGTTCCCGGCCTCGTCGAGCACGTCCAGGCTGGCCAGCGGCAACGTTCCGGCGAGGGGCGAATGCAGGAGTCCCTGCTCGGTGTCCACGCGCATGTCGCCCTCAATCCGCGACACGTCGCCCGTAGCGAAGGTGCCGTCGGCCAGATTGCGCGTGCCGAAACGGATGATCCAGCCCGCGAGCCGAAGCGTATCCCAGGAGACCACGAAATACTGGTCCGGGTAGCCGCCTTCCGGCTTTCTCCTGCCGTCCGCCACGGCCTGCGCTTCGGCTTGGGCCGAGAGGCCGTCCAGCCCTGCCAGAGCGGTCATGGGCGGGGTGCGTTCGTGAATGAAGGACGGATTGCCGGATATCTCGGGCCGCTCGGAAAGGGCGCGCTCCTGGGCCTGCATGGAGAAGGCGAAGAAGCGCATCAGGTTCGCGGCCTCGAAAGGCTTGCCTGCGTGCACGGCGGCCAGGGGGTAGAGCCACTTTGCATCGTGGCGCGCGCCGTTGGCGATGGGAAAGCGCTCGGCGTAGAATTCGGCCGCATAGCCGTAATCCCACCACAACCACAGCCACGAGGAAGACGGCGTGACGCTGGAGATTTCCGCGAGCGCGGCGGCATGGCGCGGTGAGAGCACGGGGTCGGGCCTGAGCCTGTCCATGAAAAGGGTCGCGGGCACAAGGATCGCCCCCGCGAGGGCGACGGCCAGGGGAAAGCGGCCCCAGGCGCGCGGGACGAAGCGGCGGGCCAAAAGCCCGAGCCCCAGGACGCCCGCTCCCATCGCGGCCGCGCCAAACATGACGAAACGCGCGCCAAGGATCGAGGCGCACAGACCAAGGGCAAGCAGCGGTACGAACACGAGCGCCGCCGGACGCCTGAACGCCAGCCAAGCGTACCCGAGCACGAGGGCAATGGTCAGGACGGGATGGACCGAAAGATATCGCGCGACGTCGACAAGAGGCATGGACTGCGCTTCGCGGATGCTCTGTAGCACCGAGGGCAGGTTCGGTCCGTTGGTTGCGCTCACGACAACGTCCGCCGCCGGGAACAGCCAGTAGTCAAGACGAACGACGATGTCGCGCACGATCTCAAACCCGAACACCACCACCATCAGCGCGAGAGCGGCGGCTATCGTCCATCCGGCCCGCCGCGAGAATCCCAGTTCCGGCCTGCGCCACACCGCCAGCGCAAAGCCCAGGCCGACTACGACCCCTGCCCCGCCACCAAGCGCGAGCATGGCCAGCGGAAGAAGCGGCAGGACCACCGACCACGGACGCACCTGAGGACGGCCCAAAGCCGCCCCGAGCAGCGCGGCGAAGCAAAGCAGTATGGTAATTACGGGCCGCATGCCCGCATACAGCCACACGCCCGCCATGCACCAAAGCCCCAGGCCGAATGAAC
Organism: Alkalidesulfovibrio alkalitolerans DSM 16529; assembly: GCF_000422245.1. Taxonomy (NCBI): domain Bacteria; kingdom Pseudomonadati; phylum Thermodesulfobacteriota; class Desulfovibrionia; order Desulfovibrionales; family Desulfovibrionaceae; genus Alkalidesulfovibrio; species Alkalidesulfovibrio alkalitolerans. Next base: position 25,443 of record NZ_ATHI01000007.1, on the reverse strand, counting down.
CGAAGCAGGCACCGACAGAGACACGATCGGGCGCTCCACGTACATCTGGCTTTTCAGCCGGACCGCGCCAAACTTCACGAAGCAAAGGGGAAAGTGTGATGAACAATTCCACTGCCAGGAAAAGCGGAAAAAACAGCGCAAAGGGATCTGTGTCCAGGCTCCCGACGCGCGTGCGGACGACGTAGCCAAGGGAGCACCCCGCGACCACGGCGGCCGGAAAGCCAAAGGCGAGAATTCCCAGCCGGTGTGCCAGGTGCACGAAGGGGAGTCCGGCCAAGGCAGCGAGCAGCGGCGGGAGCCAGAAGCCGATAGCTTCGGGACTCAGGCCGGTCAGACCGTTCACGAGTTCCACGATGACGGCCAGCGGCTCATGTCCGCGCAAGTTGACGCCCATGGCTCCGGCGAGCCAGGCATATGCATCGTGGGTGCTCATCAGCGGCTGCCCGTCGAGAAGAAGTTCCGGGGCGAACCAGCGCGGCGCCTCAAGCAGGCGAAGCCCCACGCATGCGGCAAAGGCCGCGAAAAGGCATGCGGCCTGGGCGAAGGCGCGCGAAGCGGAGCGCATGGGCAAGGGCTTCTCCATTGGCGGGGATTGGGGTACAGGCTGGCTGCGCTTGCAGCGAAGGCCGATCGATCGTACCCTCTTCGCGGCGACCGTCGAATTCCGGCACCGCGCATAGCCGTGCGACATGTACCGCAGGAAACCATGAATCTCAATCCGATTCGCCTTTATTACCAGACCTTGCTCGACGCCCTGGGCCCAAGCGGCTGGTGGCCCGCGCAAAGCGCTTTCGAAGTCGCCGTGGGCGCGGTGCTCACGCAAAACACCGCCTGGCGCAACGTGGAAAAAGCCCTTGCCGCGCTCAAGGCCGCCGACGCATTCTCCGTGTCGGCCATGCTCGCCCTGCCCATCGAGGACCTGGCCGAACTCATCCGTCCTTCGGGCTACTACCGCCTCAAGGCCGCCCGATTGCGCAACCTGCTCGACTTCCTGGCCCGCGAGGCTGCGGGCGATCCGTCCCTGGCGGACGATCCGGCGCTGTCCTATCTTTCCGGGCAGGATACGCAGGAACTGCGCGAAAAGCTTCTGGCCGTGCGCGGCGTGGGGCCCGAGACCGCCGACTGCATCCTGCTCTACGCCCTTGATCGCCCCGTCTTCGTCGTGGACGCCTACACTGCCCGCGTGGCGGTCCGCCACGGGCTGGCGTCCGAGGACGCGGGCTACGACGAGTTGCAGGACATATTCAGCCGCGCCCTGCCCGAAGATGCGGCCGTATACAACGAATGCCACGCCCTGCTCGTCCGCGTGGGGCACGCCCTGTGCAAGAAATCCCGGCCCCTGTGCGACACCTGTCCCCTGGGAACGTTTCTGGAGACCCGGCCATGAGTCGAACGCCCCTCATCCTCGCGATTCTCGTCCTGGCGTTCATGGCTGCCGCTCCTGCCCTGGCCCAGAAGAACGACGCCGAGTCCCTCAAACGCTCCATCGAGCAGGAGAGCAAGAAGGTCGAGGCCCAGCGATCCCAGATCGGCGTGCTCACGAAACAGGAGCGCGAACTGCATGGCCAGTTGGCCGCCTCGGAGAAGCGCGTCAACTCGTTGGAATCGGAAGTGGCCGCGGCCGAGCGCGAACTGACGGCGGTGGAAAAGCGGCAACAGGACATCCTGGCCGAGCACGGTCGCATCGAAAAACGGCGCGCCGAACTCCAAAGGGAGCTTGCCGGAATCATGGAGACCATCTGGCCCCTACACCTGGAGAACACCACCAACCGTCTCAAGGGCCTGGATTCCTGGGAGGACGCCGACCGTCGCTTCACCTGGCTCGCGGCACTCTATGCCGCGGGTAGCGAGCGTATGGACGAGTTGGCCGAGCGAACCAGCGCCCTGGCCACGAACCTGGCCGAGCAGGACCGCGTGAAGGCCGAGGCGGAAAAAAAGCTCGCGCTGGTCAACACGAGAAAGGACCAGTTGCTGAACGAAAAACTCGCCCTTGCGCGCGAGATACAAAAGATACGTGCGGAAAAGCTGAGCCAGGAAGAAGAACTCAAGCGCATTCTGGCCACCGTGGAAAGCCTCAAGTACCGCCTGAGCCTGTTGACCAGCCGCAAGATAGCCGACCACAAGGGCCGCCTGCCCTGGCCCGCCGACGGCGCCGTGGCCATCCGCTACAACTTGAACGCCAACCCACCTGTCCGAGGCGTCGGGATCAGGCTTGCCGAAGGCGCTCCAGTCAAGGCCGTCTCCTGGGGAAAGGTGGTCCACGACGACGTCTTGCGCGGTTTCGGCAAGGTGATTATCCTCTTCCACGGCGACAACTTCTACAGCCTCTACGCCTACCTTTCCCACAGCAACGTGCGCATGGGACAGGACGTCGAGAAGGACGAAGTCCTGGGTGTCGCCGGTCCCTACCCCGATCTCAAGGGGCATGGTCTCTATTTTGAATTGCGCCGCCAGGAGAAAGCCGTTAACCCGTTCGAGTGGTTGAGCGCCCGAAAGTAACGGTCCCGTTTTTTGTTTTTGGAGGACACATGCGTATCAAACGTTGGCTCTTCGCCCTTTCCCTGATCGTTCTGCTGACCGCCTTTGCCGGGGCGCTGTGCGCCGACACGTCCAAGGTCAGGGAAGACAGGTACGAGGCCCTCAAGCGTTTCAGCCAGGTGCTCGGCCTAGTCGAGGAATACTACGTGCGCGACGTGGGCACCAAGGAGCTCATGGACGACGCCATCAAGGGTCTCCTGCAGCAGCTCGACCCCCACTCGGCCTACATGACGCCCGAGGAATTCCGCGACATGCAGGTCAGCACCTCGGGCGAATTCGGTGGCATCGGCATCGAGATCACGCTGGACAACGGCCGCCTCGTGGTCGTCTCGCCCATCGAGGACACTCCCGCGCACAAGGCGGGCCTCAAGCCCGGCGACATCATACTGGAGATCGACGGCCAGCCCACGCAGGACATGACCCTGACCGAAGCCGTGGGCAAGATCCGCGGCCTCAAGGGAGAGGCCGTGGTGCTGACGATCCTGCACAGCGATTCGCAGAAACCCGAACGAATCTCTATCGTCCGCGACACCATCCCCATCATCAGCGTCAAGAGCGAAGAACTCGACGAGGGCATCCTCTACCTGCGCCTGACCCGCTTCAACGAGAACACCACCCGCGAACTGCACGACAAAATCAAAGAATTCTCGCGCGCCAAGGGCGATCCCAAAGGCGTGATCCTCGATCTGCGCAACAACCCAGGCGGTCTTCTGAATCAGGCCGTCTCCGTGACCGATACTTTCCTCGACGAGGGGCTCATCGTCTACATCCAGGGCAAGGACGAGGCCACGCGCAAGGATTACGCCGCCTCAGCGCAACCCCTTGAAGTAAGCGCGCCCATGGTCACCCTGATCAACGCTGGTTCGGCCTCGGCCTCGGAGATCGTCGCAGGCGCGTTGCAGGACCACAAGCGTTCCGTAATCCTCGGCGACCGCAGCTTTGGCAAGGGTTCGGTGCAGACCGTGATCCCCCTGGCCGACGGTTCGGGCATCAAGCTGACCACGGCGCTGTATTACACGCCCTCGGGGCGCTCCATCCAGGCCGAGGGCATCGCTCCCGACATCGTCCTGCCCTTCGAGGCCCCGCGCGAGACGGAAGACCGGACCATGCTGCGTGAAAAGGACCTTTCAAGACATCTTCACAACAACAGCGAAGGCACGAGCCCCGAGGCCATTGAGCGCAACGGCTCGGCCAAGGCCATGCTGGCCCGCGACAACCAGTTGCGCATGGCCCTCGAACTGGTGCGGCAGCTGCCGCGCCTTCGGGCGCTCAAGTAGCGGGAGCTTCAGAACGCCCCATGCAGCGCTGGCGTCAGGCCTTGAGCGAAGCGGATTTTGGGAGGCGTCTGCGCGCTTTCGCGCGTCGTCGTTGGCCCTGGCTCGCGGTCGCGGTCTTTATCCTCGTGTTTGGCATGGCGGCCGCATGGCTCGCGTCCTTCGGGAACAAGCCGAGCCCGGTCGCTGCCCCCGCGCCCGAATCCTCCGTCGTCGGGCACGTTGGGCTGGTCTTCGAGGACTACTCCGGCGTGGCCTTCGAGGACGAGCTGAAGCGCGTGGACTACTCCCTGCTCCTGACATTGCGCGACACAGGCGTGGATCCAGAGCGTTTCTCACTGCAAGAAGTGACGCACATCCACGAAGACGACCTGGACTATCTGCGCCAGACGATTCTCGTGCGCACCCGCTCTTCCGTCGATGAGTTCACCGCCCTTCTCAAGACCCACCTCACCGAGCACGCCCCCAACTCCGTGGTCGCGGCGGGCGACGACGGCATATTGCGCCTTTCCCTCATGGGCAGGCCAACGCACGAACTGCGCCTCGCCCCGCCAGAGACGCCCCCGCCGACGCTGCCGCTCCGCCTTTCCGGCCAGGGCGTGCTGGCCATCGTCATCGACGACCTGGGCGAGAACCGGTCATTCGCCAAGGCGCTGACCAGACTGCCCTTCCCCGTGACCTTCGCCATCTGGCCCCACGCCTCTCACACCGCAGCCGTGGCCCGCACGGCAACGGCCGCCGGGCTCGATGTGATCATCCACCAGCCCATGGAACCCAAGGGATATCCGCGCATCAATCCCGGTCCCGGCGCCTTGCTCACGAACATGAGCGAGGACGAAATCCGGGTCGCCATCCGGGACAGCATCGCTCGGTTGCCCCAGGCTGTGGGCATGAACAACCACATGGGCTCCGCCTTCACCGCCGATGCGAAGGCCATGCGCGCCGTCATGGCTGAACTCGCGCAAAAGGGGCTCTTCTTCCTGGACAGCCGCACGAGCAATATCTCCGCGGCCAACGCGACGGCAGCCGAATTCAACGTCGTCTTCCTCGGCCGCCACATCTTCCTGGACAACGTTCCCGATGAAGAGGCTGTGCTCATGCAGCTTCACAAAGCCGAACGCATAGCGCTCAAGAACGGCGCGGCCGTGGCCATTGGGCATCCCCATCCCGGCACGCTCGCCGCGCTCGAACGCTTCGCCACTAAGCACGCGCCAGGACTGACCATGGTTCCTGTCTCACAGCTTGCGGGACGGGTCTTGCGCCAGGACCGCGCAACAGCCTCGTCCAAGCCGTCGACGGGCGCGGGCACCCCGTGATCACGGCTTCCTTTGGGCTTGACTGTTCACGGGAAAAAGGAAAAAAGTTGATCTTTTCCGACGGCGCGTTCATTTTCCCGGACCGCACGCCGCGGGTGGACATTCGCGTCCCATAACCTTGGCCCTTCGTGGAGGCATTTTCATGAAAAAGCTTCTCGCCCTGGCCTTTGCCTGTCTGATGTTCATTTCCGTGCAGGCCGACGGCCTCATGGCCGCCAAATACGTCGTCAGCTCCACGCAGATCGTTGAGCATCCGGCGCTTGACGCCGTGCGCGAGGGCTTCCGCGACACCTTGGCCGAAAAAGGCCTGGATGTGGACCTGCGCGTCTACGTAGCCCAAGGCTCCATGGACATGGCCGTGCAGATCGCCAACCAGATGCGCGGCGACAACCCCGACCTGATCCTGGCCATCGCCACCCCCACCGCCCAGGCCGCGGCGCAGCGCATCCGCGACAAACCGATTCTCTTCAGCGCCGTGACCGATCCCGTGGCCGCGGGCCTGGTCAAGGACATGAACAAGCCTGGCGCGAACATCTCCGGCATGACCGACAGGAGTCCGGTGGACCGTCAGATGGCGCTCATCAAGGAGATCGTGCCGGACATCAAAACGCTCGGCGTGCTCTACAACGCGGGCGAAGCCAACTCCGTGGTCTCCTTCGAGCAGATCAAGGAAGAGTGCGCCAAACTCGGCATCGTCGTCGAGCCGCGCACCGTCTCGACCTCGGCCGACGTCTACGCGGCCGCCAAAAGCCTTGCAGGCCGCGTGCAGGCCATCGCCGTGCCCACCGACAATACGGTCATCTCGGCGCTCGAATCCGTGGTCAAAGTCTGCGAGGAAAGCAAGATCCCGCTCTTCGCCGCGGACACCGATTCCGTGCAGCGCGGAGTGGTCGCGGCCATCGCCCTGGACTACTACCGCATGGGCAAGCAGACCGGCGAGATGGCTTGGCGCATCCTGACCCAGGGGGCCAAGCCCGCCGACATGCCCGTCGAGAGCCTGACCGACCTCATGCTCTACGTGAACCTTTCCGCCGCCAAGAAATTCGGCGTCACCCTGCCCGAGGCCCTCGTCGCCCGGGCCGACTCCGTTATCGAGTAACCTTGAACCCGGACCGGGGGTGCGCCGGAAAACCGCGCGCCCCCTTTTCCCACGAGCGATGATCCTCAGCCAATACGCGTTTCTCGGCGCCCTGGAGCAGGGCTTTGTCTATGGCCTGATGGCCCTGGGCGTCTATCTGACGTTCCGTGTCCTCGAATTTCCCGACCTCACGGTGGACGGCAGCCTTCCGCTGGGCGCGGCCGTAACCTCCGTGGCCATCACCAATGGCCACGACCCCTATCTTTCCCTTTCCTTCGCCATGGGCGCGGGATTTTTGGCAGGGGTGACGACGGGCGTCCTGAACACCAAGTTCAAGATCCTGCACCTGCTGGCCAGCATCCTGACCATGATCGCCCTGTACTCGATCATCATCCGCATCATGGGCAGGCCCAACATGACGCTGCTTGGCAAGCCCACGGTGTTCGATCCGCTGATAAGCATGGGCATAGCCTATCACCACGCATCTACTCTGTTCTTCGCCGCCGTGGCGATGCTGGCAGTGGCCTTCCTCATCTGGTTCCTGCGCACCGAAATCGGCCAAACCATGCTGGCCACCGGCGACAACCCCCAAATGATCCGCAGCCAGGGCGTCAACACCCACACCGTCATCATCGGAACCGTGGGGCTTTCCAACGCCCTTGTGGCGCTGGCGGGCGGGCTCATAGCCCAAAACCAAGGCTCGGCCGACGTGAACATGGGTGTGGGCACCATCGTGGCCGGCTTGGCCTCGGTGATCATCGGCGAGACGCTCTTCGGCTGCCGCACGGTGCTTCGGGCCGTGATCGCTGCTGTCATCGGCTCGGTGCTCTATCGACTGGCCATCGCCGTTGCCCTGGGGCTGAAGATCGGCGACTTCTCGTTCCAGCCGAGCGACCTCAAGCTCATCACCGCCGTGCTGGTCGTCCTGGCCCTCATCGCGCCGCAAATCAAGCAGACCCTGAGAAAGCGATGCTCGTCCTAGACGCTATCACCAAATACTTCCACCGGGGCAGCGTGAACGAAGTCCTGGCCCTGAACTCCATCCGGTTGACCGTGGAGAAAGGCGACTTCATCACCATCATCGGCTCCAACGGCGCAGGCAAGTCCACCATGCTCACGGCCATCGCGGGCGGTTTCCTGCCCGATTCGGGCCGCATGCTCATGGATGGCGAGGACGTGACCGCGTGGCCCGAGCACAAACGCGCTCGCTTCATCGGCCGCGTCTTCCAGGATCCGCTCCTTGGCACCTGCGCCTCCATGACCATCGAGCAGAATCTGGCCCTGGCGCTCAAGCGCGGCAAGCCGAGGGGACTTTTACCCGGTGTAAAGGCCAAGGATCGCGAACTTTTCCGCAGCCAGCTCGCCCAGATCGGGCTTGGCCTCGAAGATCGCCTGGGCGACCGGGTGGGACTGCTCTCCGGCGGGCAGCGGCAGTCCCTGACCATGCTCATGGCGACCCTCGTGGAGCCGCGCCTGCTCCTGCTCGACGAGCACACCGCCGCCTTGGATCCCAAGACGGCCAACCAGATCCTCGAACTCACCGAGCGCATCGTGCGTGAGCAACAGCTGACGACCATGATGGTCACCCACAACATGAACCAGGCCTTAAAGCTCGGCAACCGCCTGATCATGCTGCATCGCGGCGAGATCATCCTCGACATCCGGGGCAAGGAGAAGGAATCGCTGCGCGTCGAGGATCTGCTGGCCAGATTCTACACCATCAAAGGCGAGGCATTCTCATCGGACAAGATGCTGCTCGTCTAGTTTTCCAACCCCTTACACCCTTATCCAGCGGAGGTCCGAAAATGATCCAGCGCACCTTGTCCATCATCAAGCCCGACGCCACCGCGCGCAATCTCGATGGCGCGATCCTGGCCATGATCCAGGAAGCGGGGCTGCGCGTCGTGGCCATGAAGCGCCTGCATCTGTCGTGCGAGCAGGCGGGCGGCTTTTATGCCGTGCACAAGGAACGCCCCTTCTACAACGATCTGTGCGCCTTCATGTCGTCCGGGCCGGTCGTGGTTTCGGTGCTCGAAGGCGAGGACGCCATCGCCAAGTACCGCACGCTGATGGGCGCGACCAATCCCGAAAAGGCCGAAGATGGCACCATCCGCAAGCGCTTCGCCCAGAACATCGAGGCCAACTCGGTGCACGGCTCCGACGCGCCCGAGACGGCCGCCTTCGAAATCGCCTACTTCTTCAATGCCTTGGAAATCGTGGGGTAGCCACATGGCGCGCATCGGCTTCATCGGCACGGGCAACATGGGCGCGGCGATCATCAAGGGACTGGCCGGGGCGGGCCATTCCCTGACGGGCACGGACCTGAACCGCGAACGAGTCATGGAATTGGCCCGCGATTGCGGGCTCTCCGCGGCCGACACCCCGGAGGCCGTCGCGGCAGCCGCCGACTACGTTGTCCTGGCCGTGAAGCCGCAGCACATGGAGGCCCTCGTGCGCGGCCTCGTCCCGGTGCTCGGCCCAAACAAGCGGCTCGTGTCCATCGCGGCCGGGCTCTCCTCCGAGCGCCTGCGCGAGTGGAGCGGCGGCATCTGCCCCGTGGTCCGGGTCATGCCCAACACGCCCGCGCTCGTGGGCAAGGGCGTCTCGGCGGTCTGTTTCGATGGCGCGGCCGATCTGGACGAGGACGGACGCGCGGTCGTCCTGGACATCTTCAAGGCGGTGGGCGAGGTCCACGTGCTTCCCGAAAAGGATCTGGACGCCTTCACCGCCGTTGTGGGCTCGGGACCGGCCTACGTCTTCGCCTTCATGGAGGCCGTCATCGAGGCGGGGGTGTCGCTTGGGCTCACGCGCGACGGCGCAACGGCCATGGTCAAGGCCCTCTTCTCAGGCTCGTGCGCCCTGGCCGAACAGGACGGCCGCCACCTGAGCGTCCTGCGCGAGATGGTCACCAGCCCCGGCGGCACGACCATCGCAGCCCTGATCCACATGGACCGCATGGGTGTACGCGGCCACATCGTCGACGCCGTGCGAGCCTCCTGCGAGCGCAGCCGCGAACTCGGCAAGCCGAGCTAGAACCGCGCGCCTCTTTGTCCCCCTCGCTCCGGCCTGACAGTCTGGAGCGCTTCGCTCATCCATCGAAAAAACCCGAGACCGACGCACCCCAAACTGCGTCGGTCTCGGGCCTTTTCGTTTCGACAGATGAAACATCAGGCAGGCAAAAGAAAAGCCCTCGCAAGCGAGGGCTTTGATCAAGAAACTCAAGAGAAAAACGCTAGGCCTTCTTGCGGCCGGTACGCTTCTCCCACAGCTTCATGTCCTTCATCTTCTTGCGGCGCTCGCGCTGCAAGGACTTGCAGACGAGGGCGGAGCGCTTGGGGTAGCCCCACTTGGAGCGGTATTCGTCCGGAGTCAGGCCGTGCGTGGCCAAATGTTTCTTGGTCAGGATCTTGAACGCCTTGCCGCATTCCAGACACTGGATGGACTTTTCCTTGATGGCCTTCTTGGGATCGAGAACGACCTCGGCCTCCTCCTCGACAACGCCGCCCGTGCCCGCGATGTTCTGGATTCCCTGCGACAGGGACTTGACCATGGACAGCATCTCTTCCTCGGACATGGTGCGGACACTGGCCTGCGCCTTCAGAATCTCCAGCGCCTCTTTCAGATAATCGTCCATTCTTCCTCTCTCCTTGCTGGTGCGTGTGACGACGAAAAATAACTTTCCTCATGTCCGTCTTGCATGACCGCAAAACGGCTCGAACGCTCATGTCGCCGTGATCTGATGCAACAATTTTCAAGGCTCTATTACAATGGAATCGAAATGGCAATATCTCAACGATGAACAACAGAGGAAATTATTGCAAAACTGTCGACAGCATCCATGACGCACTTCGAAAGCATGTCGAATGCCACCTCTGCTTCGCTCAACGCCCTCATGAAATCGGGGCCTCTCCCCCACTGGGAAAGGCCCCGACAAAGGTGCGAGAACGATGCGCCCTGGTAACGAAACGGCAACGAACCGGTTGTTCAGGAAGGCGACCCGGTCGCCCCTCCGGACTGTGAGAAACGACGCTCTGTTCGTTGTCCCGAACAATTGGGGATGATGATCCGGCAGTTCTGCTATACGCCGTCCTCGGTACTGCGCACAGACATCACATGCTCATGAGCAAGCCGAAATACAAAAGCAGAAGCAGGCACAACCCGACCCCCGCGAAGCCGAGCACCTTGAACAGTTCACGCGACTTCTCGACATCCCAACGGCCTTCATGCGGGCCAAGCACGGGTTTTTGCGTGGCCTCGCCGAAATACACCGCCGGTCCGCCGACCGCCGCGTCCATGACCCAGGCGGCGGCGGCCATGGGCCATCCCGCGTTGGGGCTCGACGTCTCGGCAGCGTCGGCTCTGACCTTCGAAAAAGCGTCCTCGGGCCGCCTGCCCAAGCACCACCCCGCGCCCAGGATCGCAAGGGCTGTCAGTCGGGCCGGAATGAAGGCCAGAATATCGTCCGCCTTGGCGCAGCCGAAGCCGAGTTTTTCGTAGCGCTCCGTGCGATAACCCCACATGGAGTCCATGGTGGAGACTGTCTTGTAGGCCCAAAGCAGCGCGGGACCGCCAAGGATCAGAAAAAGAAACGGCGCGACCAAACCGTCGTTGAGATTCTCCGAAGTGGTCTCCGCCAGCGCGGCGCGCACCTCCTGCTCGGTCATGGCCGAGGTGTTGCGGGTCACGAGCCCGGCCAGCTTCGCGCGGGCATCGGCCAGCCGCCCTTCGTCCAATGCCAGACGCACGTCCCTGCCCTCCCGGAAGAGTTGGCCCGCGGCCAATCCCGCATAGGCGAGATACAGTCCGACGGCGAATCCGACGTAGGGAATCGCACAGAGCAGTTTGACCACAAGGAACACGGCGGCGGCATTGAGGGCAGTTGCGACGATTCCCGCGGCCCTGAGCCAGCCTTCGGGCAAACGTCTGATGAAAGTTTCTTGCGCGTCGAGTAGACGGCCGATCAGTTGCACGGGGTGCGTCAGGCGGGCGGGGTCGCCCACAGCCAGATCGAGAGCCAGGGCCAGAAAAGGAAGCCAGAAGCCGGGAAAACCGAATATGTCCATGTTTTTCACTCCTTTTGTATCTGATTATCCACTCGGGCTGCGGTCTGTCCAGCGACGTCGTGAATTCCAGGCAAGAGCCCCCTGGTGCACGTCGCCGGAGCCTCGTTTCGCCGTTCATCGAATTCCTGCTGCCGTTCGCCCGATTTCCATAGGGCCACAACACGCGAGAGCATAGTGAATGACGTGCGGTCCGCACAGGGGCAATGTGTGCGGCACGGGCACCAAGGCGCTTGGCCGAATCATGAAAAAGGCTTCTCAAAACACGTTTTCCCATGCATGGATGCAGTGAACCCTTACCGTTTTCGCCAAGGAGGATCGGATGAACAAGACCTGGAAACTTTTCCTGCTCGCCTGTCTCGCGTTGATGCTCGTCGCTCCCGCGCAGGCTGAAGCCCGAAAGACGTTCCTCGCCTACGGCGGCGGCCCGGTCGGCGGAACATTCAACTATTTCGCCAACGCCATGTCCATCTACATCAGCAGAAACGTTCCCGACGTCGAAGTCTCCTCCGAAGGTTCGGGCGGATCGGGCGCGAACCTCAAGCGCCTGAACAGCAAGGACGTCGATTTCGGCATCGTTTACTCGGGCGACGCTTTCCTCGGCGCCAAGGGTGAATTGCCCCAGGACGCCAACAAGTACACCAACGTCCGGGCCATGGCCTACCTCTACGGCGCGCCCGCGCAGCTCGTGGTCAAGGCCAACTCCGGCATCACCTCGGCCAAGGATTTGGTCGGCAAGCGCGTGGCCGTGGGCAACGCCGGCTCCGGCGCGGCCGTGGCCTGCGAGCGTTTCTTCGCCCACCTCGGCCTGTGGGACAAGATCGACAAGCAGTTCCTGGGCTACTCCGCCGCCGCGGCCGCGTTCAGCGACGGCAAGATCGACGCCTTCTGGGTGCTCGTGGGCTACCCCAACAGCTCGATCATCGAAGCGGCCACCCGCGACTCCATCAAGCTCATCGATGTCGCCGTGGAGGCCGAGGAATCCGGCTTCTACGAGGCCTACCCCTTCTACTCCGGCGTGGATATCCCGGCCGGCACCTACTCGGGTCAGGCCGCTCCCGTGAAGTCCTTCCAGGACTCCACCCTGTGGTGCGCCAACAAAGACGTGGACGAGGAGATCGTCTACCAGTCGCTCAAGGCCATCTTCTCGCCCGAAGGGCTGGCGCACATGGTCGCCGCGACCCAGACCGCGCGCGAGATGTCCGTCAAGGACGGCATCCTCGGCGTCTCCATCCCCCTGCACCCCGGAGCGGTCAAGTTCTGGAAGGAGCAGGGCCTGGACATTCCGGCCGAGATCATGCCCTAGCGCTCGCGATCCCCAGCGCCGGACCGCTCTCTGGGATGCGGTCCGGCGCCGCCGCGCGACTCCCCTCGCGCGTTTGACGCGAAGGACCATGGCCCGGATCATTCAAACGACAACAGCGGATCACCCGTCCCTACCCCTGGAGCGGAAATGACTCACTCGAAACCATCCCGAGAAGACTCCCTCGACCGCGAGTTGGAGCAAGATCTCGGCGCCTCCGGTCTGAGCGCCGAACAAAAGGCAGGACTGAAGAAAGTCATCGCCAAGGAATCCAAGGCCGGAAGATCGCTCACCGGCATCTGGCTGATGATCTTCAACCTCCTCGGCGCCTTCATGGTCCTCTTCTATCTTTATTCGGCCGGCGTCAAACCGGTGAGCGTGGAGTGGAACAGAGGCATCTACGTCGCCCTGACCTACGTCATGATCTTTCTAGCCTTCCCCCTGAGCAGGCGCTCGAACATGAAACGCCCCACCCTGACGGACCTGCTCATGGTGGGCCTGAGCGTCTTCACGGTGGGTTACTGGATCGCCGAGTTCGAGGCTCTCAACTACCGCTCGGGAGCCGAAACCGAACTCGACATGTGGGTCGGCATCATCGGCCTGCTGGTCTCCATCGAGGCCTGCCGCCGGGTGCTCGGCCCGACCATGACGCTGTGCGGCGTCTTCTTTCTGGTCTACGCCTATTTCGGCCCCTATTTCCCGGACATCTTCGCGCACCGCGGCTTCACCGTGCAGCGCATGGCCGTGACCCTGTTCCTCGAACAGGACGGCGTGTTCGGCGTAATGGCCAACGTGCTCGTGACCTACGTCGTGACCTTCATCTTCTTCGGGGCGTTCCTGCAGAAATCCGGCGTGGGCAGGTTCTTCATCGACTGGCCGCTGGCGCTCGCCGGGCGCACGCTCGGCGGCCCGGCCAAGGTCTCGGTCATCGCTTCGGCCTTCTTCGGCTCCATTTCCGGCTCTGCCATCGCCAACACCGTGTCCACGGGCACCTTCACCATCCCGCTCATGAAACGCGCGGGTTTCAAGCCGCACGTTGCCGGAGCCATCGAGCCCGCCGCCTCAATCGGCGGCATGTTCATGCCCCCGATCATGGGCGCGGGCGGCTTCCTCATGGCCGAACTGACGAACACGCCTTACGTTCACATCATGCTCATTTCGATCTTCCCGGCTTTTCTGTACTTCTTCTCGGTGCTCTCCATGATCCATCTCGAAGCGCACCGCCTGAACATTCGCGGGCTCAAGGAAGAAGAGCTTTCCGAATCCGCCTCCTCCATCTTCAAAAAGCACTGGTACAAATCCGTGCCGCTGCTGATCATCGTGACCATGATGCTCGTGGGCTACTCCCCGGGCAACGCGGCCTTCTGGGCGACCATTTCCTGCATCCTCATCAGCCAGTTCGACAAGGAATACAGGATGGGCCCCAGGCAGATCTGGGAGGCCATGATTCAGGGCGCGCGCGCCACGCTGGTCATCGGCGCCACGGTGGGCGTGATCGGCATCATCGTCGGCACCATCGCCCTCACCGGCATCGGTCTCAAGTTCTCCGACATCGTCATCTCTCTGGCCCAGAGCATGGGCGACAGCATCTCGACCATCTCCGGCGGCTACTTCAGCCCGGCCGACGCCAAGCTGCCCATCGCCATCGCCCTCATCGGCATCGCCTCGCTCTTCCTGGGCATGGGCGTGCCGGTCACGGCCTCTTATCTGATCATCGCGGTGCTCGCGGTGCCCTCGCTGCAAGCCATGCTCTCCGACCCGAGCCTGCATGGCGACGTGGCGACCTCGGCGGGCATCGTCACCGCGGCCGTGGCGGCGCACCAGATCGTGTACTGGTTCAGCCAGGCATCGAACCTGACGCCGCCGGTCTGCGTGGCCGCTTACGCAGGCGCTTCCATCGCCGGAGCCGACCCCTGGAAAACCGGCTGGACCGCCTTCAAGTTCGCCAAGCTGCTCTATGTGGTGCCGTTCCTTTTCGCCTACGACCCGGCCTTCATGCTCGCGGGCACCGTGAGCGAAATCACGCACGCCTGGGTCAGCGCCTTGATCGGCACCATGGCCTTCTCCGTGGTCTCCATGGGCTACTTCGTGCGCCGCACGAGCGTCCTGCAGTGGATCGTCGCGGCTGTGGCCACGCTGCTGTGCTTCCACATGCACTACTCCACCAACATCATCGGAGTGGGCATGATGCTCGGCTTGTACTTCTGGCAAAAGGCCCAGAACAAGCGTAATCCCGTGCCGAAGGGTGCAACCGTTCAAGAAGCGTAGCAATCCGCAACACTGAATAAGCAACGACGGCCGGTCATGGGGATATCCCCTGACCGGCCGCCTTTTTTATTGACAGATGATACAAGCTCGAAATCGCTGCCGAAAACCCGAGAACGAGCTTGCTGTCAAGTTCATCATCCAGGCAGCTCAAAATGCGGCAGGCAGAGCTTTTTCAGTAGCATGGGGTTACTTCCCGTCCAGAACTCCGATTTGACGGTAGGCCTCATAGAGCAGGACTGACGCGGCATTGGCGATGTTTATGCTGCGCACCTTGCCCCAGATGGGGATGCGTACGTGGTGCTCGGGATGGCGCTCGAAAAACCAGCCGGGCAGCCCCTTGGTCTCGCATCCGAGCACAATTCGGTCTCCAGGCTCATAGGAAAATTCATGGTGCGGCGTGCCCTGCCTGGCGCTGGAGAGGACAATACGCCCCGGGCCAACGCCTTCGAGAAAGGAGCCCCAGTCGGGCCAAGTGGCGAGGCGGACCGAGGGCCAGTAGTCGAGCCCCGCACGCTTGAGGTAGCGATCATCAAGGGAAAAACCGAGCTTTCCCACCAGATCCAGGGGGGTGTCAGTGGCCGCGCACAGGCGGGCGATGCTGCCGGTATTGGGCGGAATCTCCGGCTCAAAGAGGACGATGCGCACGATGTAACCTTTTTTTGCGAAAGAAAAAGCCCCGGCGGGCCGGGGCTTTTGAGATCGTGGTGGGCGATGAAGGATTTGAACCTTCGACTTCCACCGTGTGAAGATGGCACTCTAACCACTGAGTTAATCGCCCGAAGGGAGGGACTAAATACGGAAATTCCCGTCGTCTGGCAAGACCTTTCTGCGTCTTTTTTGCACCCCGGCCATTTGCCTTGCGGATTCCTTTTCTATAAGGACGGTGGACCGGACGCCGTCTCCGACCTTGTCCGAGACCTTCTGGGGGGATACCCATGCGCCTGCTCGTCACCGGCGGATCAGGCTTCATCGGAAGCAACTTCATCCGCCACATGCTCGCCTCGCGCGAAGACGTGTCCATCGTCAATCTCGACAAGCTGACTTACGCGGGCAATCCGCAGAACCTCGCGGACATGGCCGCGCGCCATGGCGGCGCCAGATATCATTTCATCAAGGGCGACATCTGCGACGCCTGCCTCCTCGACGACATCCTGCACGGCAAAGCCGTGGACGCGGTGATAAATTTCGCGGCCGAGACGCACGTGGACCGCTCCATCGCGGACTCCGCGCCTTTTCTGACCACCAACGTCATGGGCACGCACGCCCTGCTCGAAGCCGCGCGCAAGGCCAGGGTCGAACGCTTCGTGCACATCTCCACGGACGAGGTCTACGGCGCGCTCGGCCCCACCGGAACCTTCACCGAAACCACGCCGCTGGCTCCCAATTCGCCCTACTCGGCCTCCAAGGCCGGGGCCGACATGCTGTGCCGCGCCTACTTCAAGACCCACGGCATGCCCGTCGTCGTCACCCGCTGCTCCAACAACTACGGCCCCTACCAGTTCCCCGAAAAACTCATCCCGCTGATGATCCTCAAAGCACGCGCGGGCGAACCCCTGCCCGTCTATGGCGACGGCCTGCACGTACGCGACTGGATACACGTGCTCGACCACTGCCGAGGCGTGGAACTGGCACTCATGAAGGGCGAACCGGGCGAAGTCTACAATTTCGGCAGCGACAACGAAAAGGCGAACCTCGAAGTGGTGCGCACTATTCTGGCCATTCTGGGCAAGTCCGAGGACCTGATCCGCTTCGTGGCCGACAGGCCCGGCCATGACCGTCGCTACGCCATGGGCTACGAAAAAGCCCAGGCCAGACTCGGCTTCACGCCCCTCATCGGCTTCGCCGACGGCCTTCGCGAGACCGTGCGCTGGTACGAAGACAACGCCGCCTGGCTTTCGGCCGTGCAGACCGGAGCCTACCGCGAATTCATGGACTCCTGGTACGGAGAACGCAAGTGAGCGCCGCACGTGTCGCTCTCGTACTCGGCGGACGCCATGGGCTGCTCGGGCAGGCCCTGACCAAGGCGCTGCCGCTTGCGGGCTGGCGTGCCGTGGCCTTGGGCCGAGAGGACTTCGACCCCTTCGACCAGGGCGCGCTACGCGAAACCTGCCAGCGGGAGCAGGCCACGGCCATTTTCAACACCGTGGCCTACACCGCCGTGGACCAGGCCGAGGACGACCGAGACGCCGCCTTCCGCCTGAACCGCAACCTGCCGCGCCTTTTGGGTTTGAGCGCCCGCGAACTCGGCATCGCCCTAGTCCACTTCTCCACGGATTTCGTCTTCGACGGCAAGAAGGATACCCCCTACACCGCGAAGGACAATCCCGCGCCCGAGTCCGTTTACGGCCAAAGCAAGCTCGCGGGCGAGCAGGCGCTTTTGGAGATCGCCCCCCCTGATCTCTTGATCATTCGCACGTCCTGGCTCTTCGGGCCGGGCAAAGCCAATTTCGTTTCAAAAATCCTCGATCTGGCGCACACCAGGGACAAGCTCACCGTGGTCGCGGACCAGACAGGCTCGCCCACCTATACTCCCGATCTGGCCAAGAACTCCGTGGTCCTTCTGGACTCCGGGGCGCGAGGTCTCTTCCACCTGGCCTCCGGCGGCAAGGCCACCTGGTGCGAACTGGCCGCGCAGGCCGTGCATCTGGCCGGGTATCCCTGCCGCGTGGAGCCCATCGCCACGGACGCCTGGCCCGCCAAGGCCAAGCGGCCGCGCTTCTCGGTGCTCGACCTCGACGCCTTCACGGAGGCCACGGGCATTGTCCCTCGCCCGTGGGAGCAGGGGCTGCGCGACTACATCTTCACCGATCTGGCCCTGGGAGATGCGCTCGGAGAGGACTAGCAGTCCGCCCATTGAGCGTCCTGGCTCCCTTGACAGGTGCGGTGGGCATTGTTACCCGCATGAGGCACCTGAAAAGAAGCCCGGCAAAGGAATTGCGGCATGGTCTGCGCATTGAACGAACGCGAAATCCACACTCTGACGACGATCATCGATCTGTATATCGAGACCGCCCAGCCGGTGGGATCGCGCACGGTTTCGCGCAAGTCGGGGCTCAACCTCTCCCCGGCCTCCATCCGAAACGTCATGGCCGACCTCACGGAAAAGGGATATCTGGAGCAGCCGCACACCTCGGCAGGCCGCGTGCCCACCGCAGAAGCCTTCACCTTCTATCTCGATCGGGGCATCCATCCCGCGCCCCTTTCCGAAGACGACCGCGAGAGCATCGCGCAAAGTCTCGGCGGCTCGGCGGGCGACCTCACGGACATGCTGCGCCAGGCATGCCGCCTCTTGTCCGACATATCCAAGCAGGTCTGCATGGTCATGACCCCGCTCTCCGGACACGTCTGCTGGAAGCGTATCGAATTCGCCCAGATCAAGCCCTCGCTGGTCATGGTCGTGTTGGTGCTGCAAGGCGGGCTGGTACAGAAAAAGCTCGTGGAACTCGACACGCCGGTCACGCCCGACGATCTGACACGCTACGCCAACTATCTGAACGACCTCTTCATGGACAAGACCGTAGCTCAGGTGCGGGCGCACATCCTGTCCGAGATGCGGCGCACTCGCGACGCGCTCTCCGAGTATTTCTCCAGCGCCCTGCGCATGGCCAAGGAGACGATGGACACCGGCGAACAGCGAGAGATATTCATCGAAGGCGCGCTGAACATCGTCTCGCATCCGGAATTCTCGGGTCCCGAGGTCATCCGACGCGTCCTTGGCATGCTCGAAGAGCGCACCCAGCTTCTGGACATTCTGGACAAGGTCATGGAGTCCGGCGGCGTACTCGTCTCCCTGGACCGCGAGGCGGGCGAAGGAGCATTCCCCGGCATCTCGGTCATCGCCCGGCCTTACCGGGCCGCGGAGCAGAGCATCGGGGCCATTGGCCTGCTCGGCCCCATACGCATGAACTACGCGGGACTCATGCCCGTGGTCACCTGCACCGCCGACGCCATCAGCGACATCCTTCGCAAACGCTTTTGACCGGGCCGCTCCCCGATCTTGTCTCGATTCACAAAGAACCTCACGGAGGAACGATACGCCATGTCCGAAAAGGAAACGTCCCTTCCCGGCGACGAAAACACTGCGGAAAACCAAGCCGGGACCGAAACTCCCGCCGAGCCTTCGCTTGAGGAGCAGCTTCGCCAAGCCCACGAGGAACGCCTGCGCGCCTTGGCCGAACTCGAAAACGCCAAACGCCGCCTGGAGCGCGAAAAGGAAGATTTCCGCAAATTCGCCATCGAAGCGGTGCTCGCCGACCTTTTGCCCGTGCTCGACAACCTCGATCTGGCGCTGACGCACGGCCGCGACATCGAAGCCTGCTCCGGACTCGTCACCGGCGTGGACATGACAGTGAAGATGTTTCTCGAAACCCTTGCCCGCCATGGCCTGGAGCAGGTCGGAAAGACGGGCGACGATTTCGACCCCGCCTGGGCCGAGGCCGTGGGCATCGCCGAACACAACGCCGAAGGTCCGGACCGCGTGGTCCAGATTCTTCAAAAAGGCTATCGGCTGAAGGGCAGAATCATCCGCCCGGCCAAGGTCATGATCGCGAAAGGCTCATAAAAATCGGCCAAACTCCCTTTACTCCGTCGATAATGTGGTTATACCTCGTGATTGTCTCGACGAAACCGCTTCATTACACGCGACAATTCCGTCTGCTGGAGGATAATAATGGGTAAGATCATCGGCATCGACCTGGGTACGACCAACTCCTGCGTCTACGTCATGGAAGGCAAGGATCCCAAGTGCGTGACCAACCCCGAGGGCGGCCGGACCACGCCGTCCATCGTCGCCTTCACCGACAAGGAACGGTTGGTGGGCGAGATCGCCAAGCGCCAGTCCGTGACCAACCCCGAGCGCACCGTCTACGCGGTCAAGCGCCTCATGGGCCGCAGGTTCGACACGCCCGAGGTCAAGGAATGGCTCAAGCACTGCGCCTACAAGATCGTTGACAGCGGCAACGGCGACGCCGGCGTCGAGGTCATGGGCAAGAAATACACCGCGCCCGAAGTCTCGGCCATGATCCTGCAAAAGCTCAAGGCCGACGCCGAGGCCTACCTCGGCGAAACCGTGACCGAGGCCGTCATCACCGTTCCCGCCTATTTCAACGACTCCCAGCGCCAAGCCACCAAGGACGCCGGCCGCATCGCCGGACTGGAAGTCAAACGCATCATCAACGAGCCCACGGCCGCCTCGCTGGCCTACGGTTTCGACAAGAAGCACAACCAGAAGATCGCGGTCTTCGACCTGGGCGGCGGCACCTTCGACATTTCCATCCTCGAAGTCGGCGACAACGTCGTCGAGGTGCGCGCCACCAACGGCGACACCTTCCTCGGCGGCGAGGACTTCGACCAACGCGTCATCAACTACCTGGTGGACGAATTCCGCAAGGAGACCGGCATCGACCTCGCCAAGGACCGCATGGCCCTGCAGCGCCTCAAGGAGGCCGGTGAGAAGGCCAAGAAGGAACTCTCCACCTCCATGGAGACCGAGGTCAACCTGCCCTTCATCACCGCCGACGCCTCGGGTCCCAAGCACCTGATGATCAAGATCAGCCGCTCCAAGCTGGAGTCCCTGGTCGAGGATCTCGTCGAGCGGACCATCGGCCCCTGCAAGAAGGCCCTCTCCGACGCCGGGCTCACGGCCCGCGACATCGACGAGGTGGTGCTCGTGGGCGGCATGACCCGCATGCCCCTGGTCCAGAAGAAGGTGGGCGAGTTTTTCGGCAAGGAGCCCAACCGCTCCGTGAACCCCGACGAGGTCGTGGCCATGGGCGCGGCCATCCAGGGCGGCATCCTGGCGGGCGACGTCAAGGACGTGCTCCTGCTCGACGTGACCCCGCTCTCCCTGGGCATCGAGACCATGGGCGGCGTGATGACCAAGCTCATCGAACGCAACACCACCATCCCCACGCGCAAGAGCCAAGTCTTCACCACCGCCTCGGACAACCAGCCCGCCGTGGGCATCCACGTGCTGCAGGGCGAGCGTCCCATGGCCTCCGACAACATGACGCTCGGCCGCTTCGAACTGACCGGCATCGTGCCCGCGCCGCGCGGCGTGCCTCAGATCGAGGTGACTTTCGACATCGACGCCAACGGCATCGTCAATGTTTCGGCCAAGGACACCGGCACCGGCAAAGAGCAGTCCATCCGCATCACGGCCTCTTCCGGCCTCTCCGAATCGGACATCCAGCGCCTGATCAAGGAAGCCGAGTCCCACGCCGATGACGACAAGAAGAAGCAGGAACTCATCGAGGCCAAGAACCACGCCGACCAGCTCGTTTACACCACCGAAAAGTCGCTGCGCGACCTGGGAGAGAAAGTCGACGGCGCGCTTCGGGCTGAAATCGAGTCCAAGATCAACGCACTGAAGGGACAGCTTGGCTCCGACGACGTCGAGGCCATCAAGCGCTCCTCCGAAGAACTGGCCCAGGCTTCGCATAAGCTGGCCGAGCAACTCTACGCTCAGAAAGCCCAGGGCGGCGAGGCCGGACACGGTCAACCCCAGGCAGGGCAAAAGCCCCAGGGCGGCAAGGGCGACGACGACGTGGTGGACGCGGACTACACCGAGGTCAAGTAGCCTTTCGCCGCGCACGGCGCGAGATACGGCCCGGCTCCGGAAACAGGACGCCGGGCCTTTTCATTCACCCCCTTCCAGGCTACATTTCATTGATGACGTTACGACGCACCCTTCACATCCTTCTCGCCCTGCTCCTGCTGACGATGCTTGCGGGCTGCCAAAAGCAGCCCGCACGCCCAGACGGCGTCCGGCCGCCCCCGTCTCCCGAGCGGATACTCCAGGACACGGCCGAACAGGCCTATCAAGACGGTCAGTGGAGCAAAAGCGAACTGTATCACGGCCAACTCCTGGAGCTTGGGCAAGGCACGCCTGCCGAGCGCTCCACCTGGAGCGAACGCTACGTGGTCTCCGCCCTGCGCGCCGGGCACGCCCGAAACGCGCTTTCCGGGCTCAAAGCCTGGGCCGAGATGGATCCCACCGCACCGTCACGTCCCGCTTGGCAGGCGGCCAGGATCGAAGCACTGCACGCCAGCGGCGACGAAACGGCCGCCCTACTGACCTTGGACGCCTTTCTCGACGACTCCATGCTGCCTGCCGCCACCCGGCTCGAACTCGGAGAACGGGTCTTCGAGGGATTTGCCGCCGCACCGGCCGCACCGGGTCTTGACGACCGCATCATGACGCTTCTTTCCCGGCTCGCCCCATTGGCCAGGGACAGGGACGACCGGCTGCGCCTCGAAGACTCGGCCCGCGAATTCTTCATGCGCCTGCCCGACGACCGTTTGGCCGCAATGGCTGCCGGATCGTCACCTTCGGGGCCGTTCCCCGAGCCGCTGGCGTCCTTCCTTCATGCCGCAAGGCTGGCCGAACGCATCCCCGAAGCATGGCCCGCAGCCTGGCAGACCATGCGCCGGGCCCTTACCCCGCACGCCTTTGCCCGACCCGACCCGCTGGCGCGCATCCTGGCCCGCCTCGAAGACGAACACGGCGTGCCAAGCGTCAGTCTGGCCTTGCTCCTGCCACTGTCAGGCCGTTTCGAGAACGTGGGCTGGTCCATCCTGCGCGGCGCTGACGCGGCCGGATGGCAGTTCGCCTCCCAGGGCGCGCCGGTGAGCGTGCACGTCATCAACACCGAGTCGCCGGACTGGCTCGCCGAGTTCGCGGCGCTGCCGCCCGGCCCCGTCGTGGTCGGCGGGCCCTTGGAGATCGGCCGCTTCCGCGAACTGGCCGCCTCGAACGCCCTGGCCGGACGCGTGCTCTTCGGCTTCCTGCCGTCGCTCGGCGAGGCCGCAGAAGGACGCGAGGCCTGGCGCTTCTTCGGCAGCCTCGACGACCAGATATCCGCCCTGGTGCGCTTCTCCATGAACGACTTGGGCATCACCCGCTTCGCGGTCGTCGCCCCGCAGGAGAACTTCGGCTTGCGCGCCGCCGCACTCTTTCAGGAGCAGGTCGCGCGCAACGGCGGCCACGTCACGGCCAACACCACCTATCATCCGGCCGAACCGGCCCGTTGGGGCCGCACCGTAGCCGAAATGCTTAAAGCCCCGGACCGCGACCCCGCCTTGAGCGATCGCATGCCGCCGCCAGACCCCTCGTTCCAGGCGGTCTTCATGCCCGACGGATGGGCTCAGGCGCAGCTTCTGGCCCCGCACTTCCACTTCTACGAGCAGGAGCAACTCGTGCTGCTCGGCCCCGAGTTGTGGAGCCAAGCCCTGGCCGCCAGCCGCGAAGTGGATACGCGCTACTTCAGGCTGGCCGCCTCTCCCGGGCCCTGGAGCAGCGCCGATGCCTCGGCCGGAAGGCGGTCTCTGCGCCAGGCTCTGGCCGACATGGGACTTGGCGAACCCGACTTCTGGACCGCCCTTGGCTTCGATTTCGTCCGTTTCGCGGTCCGGCTCGGCGGCTTCGAGCGCGGCTTCGGCCCGCCCACGGTCAACCGCCGTCTGGCCTCACTCGACGATTTCGAGTGGAGTCTGGCGCCCATCACTTGGAACGAGAACGGCCAAGCCCGCCAGGAACTCTTCATCTTCACGCCGGCAAGCAACGGTCTCGCCATTCTCGATGCCGACGCCTTCCGTGCCCGCCTCGAACAGACCCGCGAGCGCCAGAAGGAGCGCGTCGAATTCTTGCGCGAAAAACTCGCGGAAGAGCGCAGAAAAATCAGGGAAAGCCGCTGAGCCACGCCCGACAAGGAGCAGACATGAAAATATCCGCTGACGACGTGACACGGATCGCCCATCTGGCGCGCCTGGAAATGACCCCGGAAAAGGCCGCGCACTTCGCCCCGCAGCTCGATCAGGTGCTCTCCTACATGGACAAGCTCGGCCAAGTCGACACCTCGGCCGTGGAGCCCCTGTACAGCCCGGTCGAGCTTCCCACGGCGCTTCGCGTCGACGAGACGCGGCGCGACTTCTCCCGCGACGAGATCCTGGCCAACGCGCCCGAGACCGACGGGCAGTTCTTCATCGTCCCGAAAATTGTCTAGGGATTTGCGGCATTTTACAGCGATGCGCGGATCGTGCACGGAAAGAAAATCCAAGGCGGAATGAGAATATTCATGAGCGACCTCACAACAAAGACCCTCGTCGAAATACGCGCCGCCCTTGCCGCGCGCGACATCTCCGCCGAGGAGGCCACCCGCGCCTGCCTCGCGCGCATCGAGACCACCGAACCCAAGATCGACGCCCTGCTCTCGGTGCAGGGCGAAGCGTCCCTGGCCCGCGCCCGCGCGCTCGACGCCGAGGGCCCGGACGCTCGCAAACCCCTGTGGGGCGTGCCCGTAGTGGTCAAGGACGTCCTCTGCGCCACGAACACGCCCACGACCTGCGGCTCGAAGATACTGGAAAACTTCGTTCCGCCCTACGACGCCACGGCCGTGGCCAAGCTCAAGGACGCGGGCGCCGTAATCATCGGCAAGGCCAACATGGACGAATTCGCCATGGGCTCGTCCACGGAGAACTCGGCCTTCAAGGTCACCAGGAACCCCTGGGACGTCTCGCGCGTGCCGGGCGGCTCGTCCGGCGGCTCGGGCGCGACCGTGGCCGCGCGCCAATGCTTCGCGGCCCTCGGCACCGATACCGGCGGCTCCATCCGCCTGCCCGCCGCCTTCTGCGGCTGCGTGGGGCTCAAGCCCTCCTACGGCCGCGTCTCGCGCTTCGGCATGGTGGCCTACGGCTCGTCCCTGGACCAGATCGGACCGCTGACCAGAAGCGTCGAGGACGCCGCGCAGGTGCTCTCGGTCATCGCCGGACACGATCCGCGCGACTCCACCTCCGTGGACGCGCCCGTGCCTGGCTACGCGGCCGCCCTGAAGGGCCCCGACGCGCTCAAGGGCGTGCGCATCGGCCTGCCGCGCGAATTCTGGGGCGCGGGCGTGAATCCCGAGGTGCTGGCCTCGTGCCGCGCGGCCGTGGACGCGGCCGTCTCCGCCGGGGCCGAAGTGGTGGATATCTCCCTGCCGCACACCGACTACGCCATCGCCACCTACTACATCATAGCCATGGCCGAGGCCTCGTCCAACCTCGCCCGTTTCGACGGCGTGCGCTACGGCCTGCGCGACAAGGACGCCTCCGAACTGATCGACATGTACAAGCGCTCGCGCACCAGGGGATTCGGCGACGAAGTGCAGCGCCGCATCATCATCGGCACCTACGTGCTCTCCTCGGGCTACTACGACGCCTACTACCGCAAGGCCGCCCAGGTTCGTCGCCTCATCCGCCGCGACTTCGAGCAGGCCTACGAGAAATGCGATCTGATCTGCGGCCCCACCTGCCCCACGCCGGCCTTCCCCATCGGCGGCGTGGTGGACGACCCGCTGACCATGTACCTCATGGACATCTTCACCATCTCCCTGAACCTCGCGGGGCTGCCCGGCCTGAGCCTGCCCGTGGGCCTAGGCAAGGACACGGGGCTGCCCGTGGGACTTCAGATGTTCGGCCAGTACTTCAAGGAAGACCGCCTCCTGGCCGCCGCCCACGGCCTGGAGGCATTGCTGCCCGCCATGCCGGAACCGGCAGGGCTGGGATAGATGCGTTGGGGATGGAGGGGATGAATCGGGCGAGGGGAGGGGGAAACTTTTGCAAAAGTTTC